>NZ_JAAGPC010000279.1:0-8110 GCF_017104595.1 Burkholderia sp. Tr-20390
TCGCGCCGGCAGCCGAACGTCCTCGCGCGTCACGCTTCGTCGCGCCCGCTGCGTCCATCGCCGCCCATGCCACCGTCCATGCCCGTGACGACGGATTCCGGCGTGACACGCGGCCTTCGTCGTCCCTACAATCGACGCAGCAGCCGCGCGCCCTCCGCGCCGCCGGCCCCGGAACGAACGGAATGACCATGAAGATGCGCGCTTCGCGAACCGTTGTCGCCTGCCTGTATGCGCTGGTTGCGCTCGTGTGCGCCACGCCGCCACCCGTTGCGCATGCCGCCAGCGACGACACGCTGCACGTCGCGTCGATGACGTCCGGCAATCCCGATGAGGGCAGCGCCGGGCGCGACACGCCGCCCGCACGCCAGCGACGGATGGATGCCGCCGCGACCACCCCGCCCGAGCGCGCACGCCGGCAGGCGTCGCCCGCGGCGTCCGCCGATCCGCCTTCGTGCCATGCGCGGCCCGTGATGACGATGTGCCGCGGCCTGCACTCGAACGCCGCGAAGCAGCGCTGCATGCGCTGCCTCGACGAGTGACGATGCGCAGTGCGCCGCCTTATGCGGCGCGCTGCGCCTCCAGCCACGCCTGGAACATCAGCACCGTCCACAACTGGTGCTGCCAGTTCATCCGCCCGGTCACGTGCTGCCGCCACAGGCGCTCGACCGCGGCCGCATCGAAGAAGCCTTCCTCGCGCAACCGCGACGGCCGCAGCAGCGCCTCGGCCCAATCCCGCAGCGAGCCGCGCAGCCAGTGATCGACGGGCGCGCAGAAACCCTGCTTCGGCCGGTCGATCAGCGCGGACGGCACGTACCGGTCGAGCAGCCGGCGCAGCAGCGCCTTCGATTGCCCTTCCGGCAAACGCACCGCCGCCGGCACGCGCCACGCGAATTCGACGACGTGATGATCGAGGAACGGCATGCGCGTTTCGAGGCTCACGGCCATCGCCGCGCGATCGACTTTCGCGAGGATGTCGGTCGGCAGGTACGTGAGCGTATCGATCGCCATCGCCTGCTCGGCGAAGCTCAGGTGCGCGGGCCACGCGGATACGGTGTCGAGCGGCGTCGCCGGCTCCTGCCCCGACAGCGCGAGGCGCTCCGGATGATGGACCGACGACATCAGCAGCCGGTACAGCCCGATGCGGCTCTCGGCCGTCATCACGTGGCCGAGCTTGTGCAGGCGATCGCCGATGCGCGCGGCCGATTCGCGTGCCTCCACGCCGCCCCACGCACCCTGCGCGACGGCCGCGAGCTGGTCCGCATGATCGGGCCGCAACGCATGCAGCGCGGCGGCGATCCGGGCGCGCACGGCACCGGGGACACGATGCAGCTTGCGCCACAGGCGCGGCGTCAGGAAGTAGCGTGTATAGCCGCCGAACAGCTCGTCGCCGCCATCGCCGGACAGGCTCACCTTCACGTGCCGGCGCGTCAGCTCGGACACGAGAAAGGTCGGGATCTGCGACGCATCGGAGAACGGTTCGTCGTAGATCGACGGCAGCTTCGGCACGACGCCGAGCGCGTGGTCGGCCGTGACGTAGAGCTCGGTATGACGCGTGCCGAGATGACGCGCAACCGCCTTCGCATACCCGGCTTCGTCGTAGCCGGCTTCATGGAAGCCGATCGTGAACGTATCGACCGGCGTCGACGATTGCGCCTGCATCAGCGCGACGATCGTCGACGAATCGATGCCGCCCGACAGGAAGGCGCCGAGCGGCACGTCGGCCTCCATCTGGCGCGCGACGGCCTGGCGCAAGACCGCGTCGAGCTGGCCGACGGCCTCGTCGGCGTTGCCCTCGAACGGCCGCGCGCGACCGTCCTCGATCGCCTGATCGAGCGTCCAGTACGCCCGCAGGCGCGGCGTGTCGCGCGCATGCTCGAACTGGATATACGTGCCGGGCGGCAACTTGCGGATGCCACGATAGATCGTGTGCGGTGCGGGCACGCTCGACTGGCGCAGGTACAGGCACAGTGCGTCGCGATCGATCGCGCCGTCGAAACCCGGATAGCCGCGCAGCGCCTTCAGCTCGGACGCGAACACGAGCGCGTCGCCGATCCGGCCGTAGTAGAGCGGCTTCTCGCCGATCCGGTCGCGCGCGAGCGTCAGCACCCGCGATTCGCGATTCCACAGCGCGATCGCGAACATGCCGGTCGCGCGCCGCAACGTCGCCTCGACACCCCACGCGACGATCGCCGCGATCAGCACCTCGCTGTCGGAGTGGCCACGCCACGCCGGTGCGCGACCCGTGCGCTCGAGCTCCGCGCGCAGTTCGCGATGGTTGTAGATTTCGCCATTGAAGACCATGACGTAGCGGCCGCACGTGGATGCCATCGGCTGTCGGCCGTGTACCGACAGGTCGACGATCGCGAGCCGCCGGTGGCCGAGCGCGATGCCGGCTTCCGGATCGACCCAGATCCCCTGTCCGTCCGGCCCGCGATGCGCGAGGCTTGCCGTCATGCGCGCGAGCGTGCCGCGCGCTGTCTCCTCATCGAAGGCGACGCTATTCAGAAAGCCGTCGATTCCGCACATTGATTTGTCCGCCCCTGTTGACCAGTTCCGTCACGCATGGCGCAACCTCGCGGCCTGCCGTCCGGCGTGACGGTCGAGCCATATTACGAAGAAATAATTCAGCAATAATTCACAGGTGAATGTCTCAATCACTCGAAAAAAACGCTGTCAAGCGTCGCGTGCGCATCGCGACGGCGCCGCGGTCGCAAACGGCCCGTCGGGCCGGCCACGGGCGGGCCGGCGACGGTCACCGGGTCACGCGGAGAAAACGGGGAACTGACAGCGTCAGGACGGCATCCGGCGCGCCGCCAGATACGCGAGCTGCGCGCGGTTCTGCACGTTGAAGAGTTTTTCGAGCGAGCGGATGTGGTGGCCGACCTTGTGCAGCGACGTGCGCAGCGCGCTCGCGATCTCCTGGTCGGACAGCCCGTGCACGAGCCGGTCGAGCACCTGCTGCTGCTCGTCGCCGAGCGCGAAGCCGCGCATCCGTGCGATGCGTGCCTCGAGGAACGGCAACGCGACACGATGCACCGCGAGGCTCACCGACAGCGCACCGCCGATCACGCGATCGTCGATCCATTCGGTGCCGTGCGTCTCCGACGTCACGTTCACCGCGACACGCAAATCAAGACGCGGCGCCGACAAGCCGAACAGCACGCCGCTGTTCATCGCATGCGCGCGCAGATGGCCGGCGAGCGCCAGCATCTTGCGGTCGCCGCTGCCCTGCGCGGCCGCCTCGATCTCGTCGAGCCGCCACGCGACCGGAAAGCCGCTCTGCCGCACCTGCGCGAACCGCGGGTCGCTCTCGTAGAGCATTCCTTCGATGAACGGCTGCATGAACGTGGCGGGCGCGAGTTCGCGCAGCAGATGCGCGCACAGGATGCGCCGCCCGATCATTTCGAAAGCGCCATAACCGAGCGTACTGAAACCGATTTGCCGCAAGCGCGCATGGCATTGCGCGAAATCGACCGGAGCAAGGTCGGTTTTACCGGATTCAATTTGAGCGCCGGTAAAAACGTCGTGCCCAATTGCCTGATATTCATTCGAATAAGCCGCAGTCGTTGCGATATCGGCCTGCGAAAACCACTCGACGCGTGGTGCGCCGTCAGCATATGTCATGAGGAGCCCGCCCTTTCCCAATATATGAAACTGCGCCCCGTCACGATCTGGTCTTTTCTTTATGGATTGTCTGGTCTTCGTTATAGGCGTGCGAATAGGAATCTTCCGCCGCCATTAGTATTACGGCATATTACGCATACACAGGCATTTTTGTACAATGCCCCCGCGTTTCGTCAGGGATGACGATCGGCGCATATCACACGATGCTCGATCGCACCGCCACGAACGCCGTACACGATACGGCCGCCGCCAGGCGATGCGCGTCGATTCCGAGGGATGGCACATGTCCGATATTGCATTGCATGAAGAAGCGGTCGCCCCAACCTTTCCCCGCCCGACGCACGGGTTGAACGCGTGCCCGGACATGCTGCGGGAGCGCCCCGTGCAGGTCGTCTGGTGCGACGACGTGAAGCGCGGCGAGCTCACGCAGCCGCACGCGCCGAAGCTCGGCGTCGCCGATACGCTCGCGCACGCGCAGAGCACGGCCGAGCGCAGCCGCATCGTCGCGAGCCTGCTGCACCTGACGGGCTTCTCGACGTTCGCGTACTTCGCGCTCGAATTCGCGCACGAGCTCGTCGAAAGTCTCTACCTGCACGAAGCCTTCACGCCGGCCACCTATCGCGGCGACTACGTGCGGCACAACCATCACGACATCGATCCGCGCACGCTCGGCGCGCGCGTGTGCAACATGCCGATCGTGTGGGACCTGCAGCAGTTGCGCCGCGAACACCGCGAGCGCGACGACGGCCCGCGCGCGACGCCGGCCGCGCTCGACGGCTTCCTGCAGACGATGCACGACGACGGAATGTGCAGCGGCATCATGTATTCGATGGCCGTGCCCGGCACGCGGCTGCATGCGTTCATGAGCTTCACCGCGCCGCGCCGCACGCGCGAATGGATCACGCCGGCGACGATCGAGCAGGCGCTGTCGATCGGGCTGTCGGTGCACAAGTTCGCGTCGCCGCAGCTGATCTCGACGTCGCGCGAACGCGCGGTGAACGGGCTCACGCCGTTCGAGCAGGAGCTGCTGCTCGGCATCGCCGAAGGCGCCTCCGACAAGGAGATCGGCCGGCGCCTCGATACCAGCGCGCACAACGTCGACTATCACCTGCGCAAGCTGCGCAAGCGCTTCGGCGTCGCGAACCGGATCCAGCTTACGTACCTGACGTCGAAGCTCGAGCTGATCTGACGGTCGCGCGGCGTGCGCGGCGTGCGCGGCCTGTCGCAAGCGGACGCGTAAACGCACATGCCGGCCACGGAGGCCGGCATGTGCGGGTTGCGGCGCGGTGCCGGGTCCGGCGCCGCTTCCTGGAAGACGGCCTGCGTTACTTCAGCAGCGTCATCTGCACCACCTTGACGATCACGAGACCGACCGCGATCACGAGATAGCCGCGCAGCACGGCCATCCAGATTCGCGTCACGACCGTCATGTTCTGCGGCTCGAGCGTGTCGAGCGGCGGCATGCGCCACGTGTCGCGCAACGAGCGATCGACGGCCGGCTCGACCACGCGCTTGTTGCGGCGGATCAATACCGTGGCGATATAGCCCGTGATCGCGAGCACGGTGCCGCCGACCAGCACGTCGACGATCGCTTCGCCGCTGATATCCGGATACATCACCGATGCCGTGAGGATGATCGACAGCAGCACGAGCACCCAGATCACCGCGCCGGTGAACACATTGAGCTTCGTCGAGTTGACCCACGGGCCGAGCACCTGGCGGTCGTTGCACAGCACCAGCAGGAACACCGTCGCGCTCGGCAGCAGCACGCCCGCGAGCGTCTGCACGGCTTCGGTCAGCAGGCCAAGCGGGCTGCCCGGGATCAGCACGAGCGTGGCCGCGGCCGCGACGATGCCGAAATACACGAGATAGAAGCCCTTCGCATCGGACACGCCGCGGTGCAGCGAGTGGCGGATCTTGAACACGTCGCCGATCGCATAGGCCGTCGACAGCGATACGGCCGCCGCGCCGATGATGCACGCGTCGAGCAGCGCCACCGCGAACAGCGTCGCGCTCGTGCGGCCCGCATACTTCTCGAGGCCGGCGATGATGCCGCCCGCATCGGTGAAGTTGCCGGCTTCCGGATGCCCGTTGAACAGCGCGGCGCTGAACCCGATCATCGCGACCGCGCCGATCAGCACGAATACGATACCGATCCACAGGTCGGCCTTTTCATACTTCATGAAGCGCGGCGTGATGCGCTTGTCGATCACGTAGCTCTGCTGGAAGAACAGCTGCCATGGTGCCACCGTCGTGCCGACGATGCCGATCACGAGCAGCATCACGTCCGACAGCTTCGCGTGCGCGGGCCAGTTCGGCACGAAGAAATCGCGCGACATCTGCGCGACGGGCGGATGGATCGACACGAGCACCGGCACGAGCAGCAGGCTCAGCACGCACAGCCCGATCGCGAACCGCTCGAAGCGCCTGAAGTCGCCTGTACTCACCGCGGCCATGGTCAACGCCGCGGCCACGCACACACCGGCCACCTTCGGCAGCCCGAAGAAATCCAGCACGAACGTGATGCCGATGAACTCGGTGACGATGGTGAGCGCATTGAGCAGGAACAGGTCGATCACGCTGAACGCGCCCCAGAACTTGCCGAAGCGTTCGAAGATCAGGCGCGCGTGGCCGACACCCGTGACCGCGCCGAGGCGCAGCACCATTTCCTGGTTCACGTACAGCACGGGCACGAGCAGCAGCAGCGTCCACAGCAGCGTCGTGCCGTAGTTCTGGCCGGCCTGCGTGTAGGTGCCGAATGCGCCGGCGTCGTTGTCGCCGACCATCACGATGAGGCCCGGGCCGATGATCGCGAGCAGCGTGCGCAGGCGCGCCCACCACGTGCCGCGCGAGCCGGTGTCGTGATGCGCGATCGTACCAAGCGCACCGCGGATGTCGCCCAGGTGGGCTTCGTCGAGCACGGCGCTGCGTTCGACGGCGATCGGTGGAGAAACGTTGGATGGCGTGGACATGATGTGTTCCGTACGGCTAATGGTTATTCGATGCGATGAGCGTGTGGTCTTGGAATGCGCACGTGGCGCCTGCCCTCGGGCAGTTGCACGTGCGCATGCCGAGACGCGCTCGGTGCGTCATTCAGCGGATCAACGCTTTCAGCTGGTTCAACAGGCGGGAGAACACCCGAGGACGGGCGTCGAGCATCAGCATCGCGTCGTAGTGGTTGCGCGATTCCGTGACGTGCGGGAGATTCGACAGCAGTAGGCCGAAGTTCATGATCTGGCTCCGTGCGGCGACGGCAGGCTGCCGGCCGCGTGTGGGGCGCGGGGCCAGTCCGGGGCCTGAACGACGTGTCAGGCTAGTCGGCCGGATTGTCCCTGCGACCCGGGTTCAAAAGGGTCTGTGCGTGTAACGGGCATAAGGGACAACTGTCACTGTCGTTCATGGCGGCTCCTGTGCGGTGTTCCGGAGAACACGGTTGACCGCCGCCAGACGGGCGGGCCGGGATTCGCGAGCCGACGAAAGGCGTGCGCGAACGCGGCCGCCTGCCAGGCGGCGGTGAAACCGGCGGGCGCATGCGAAAACGCATCACGCTAACCGGCGCGAATCAGGGTGCACGTAGGAATTTGCTGCGGAGTACTGCTGCGCGCACCGTTTGCCTGGGAGACAAACGGCGGCTTCGATGAGGCGCGGACGTCGGTCGCTCAGGCGGAAATTTCGTTCGAAGATCGACTACTGCAGGCGTCCAAGGCGGCGGCCCCAAGAGTGAAGATGCCGGATTCTATGGACCGCCCAAAAGTGAAGTCAACCCCTCCAAACCCCATTTCTCGAAATAAATTTCCCGCGTCACATCACTGAAAGAATTGCCCTTGAAAACACGTGGCGCAACCTTTCAGCGCATACGGTGCAGCCGGGGATCGATGCGTATGAACAACGCGGCACCCCGTCCGGTCGCGCCCCTTCGTTGTCGATCCATTGCCCGTCCCGTGCCGGAACGGGCCGCCGAAGTGCCCGCGCAACGTGCGCCATTTTTATGCGTTTTTTACTTGCGCTGCAGCAAACGACGCGCATACAATCCGCCGCAATTCATCAAGGGAGTCCCTCCGTGGACACATGCTCTAGTTGCAGTTCGATGCCGGTCCAGGCCGGCCAAGCCATCGCGAGATAGCAGCCAGACGCATGTCTTTCGCCGCTAGCTCGCATTCGTCGGGTTAGCGCGCTTCCTTCCGGGCCGGTCATCGCCGGTTCGTCCGTTGCACGCTCCATTACGTTCCACCCTCCGATCGCAGGCCGCGTCATGCGCCCGCGCTCGACCACGTCGTCCGGCCCGCGCCGGACCGGACGGAGGCAGCGTCATGTTTCTTCAATCGTTCGCGGTCAGACTCAAGCGCATCGCGCATGTCGCATGCGACCGCTCATTCGTGTCCGGCCTCTCGCCACTCGCCCACGCGTTCAGCAACTGGCGCGGCACGGCGCTCGCCCACGTGCCGGCCGCCCCCCGCCCGCTCGACTGCCTGCTGGTCGCCGTGAT
>NZ_JAAGPC010000280.1:0-7834 GCF_017104595.1 Burkholderia sp. Tr-20390
TCTGCCGCCGCGGCCAGTCGCGCGGCAGGCTGCGCGGGATCGAGCAACACGGCGAGCGCACCGGCCTTCAGCGCGCCGAGCAGGCCGACGACGAAGCGCGCCGAGCGTTCGATGCAGACGATGACGGATGCTTCGGCGGCCACGCCGCGCTGGGTCAGCGCGCGGGCGATGCGGTTCGACGCATCGTCGAGTTCGGCGAACGTCAGCGACGCCGACGCATCGGCGAGCGCGACGCGATGCGGATATGCGGCCGCCTGCCGCGCGAACGCGGCGACGATGTCCGCATGTTCGACGCGTAGCGCACGGCCGTCGCGCGGCTGGCGCGAAGCGGCCGCTGCGTCGCACGGCAGTACGGCCGTCGTTTGGTGCGGATCGCGCGCGGCGGCACCGACGAGCGCCGCGTAGCTGTCGAGCCACGCCCGCGCGGTGTCGGCGTCGATGCAGTCGGTCGCATAGGCCGCGACCAGTTCGATGCCATTCGCATCGTCGGTGAAATCCACGGCGAAATCGAAGCGTGCGGCGAGGTCGGGCCCCGGCGTTGCAACGGCCGTCGCGCCCGGCAGCACGCTGTCGTGCCGCGCGTCGAACTGCTGCGCGAATTTCACGCGCAGCCATTCGTCGCCGCGCTTGACCGGCGGCTTCACCGCATCGACGACCCGCTCGAACGGCACGTCCTGGTGCGCGACCGCATCGAGCGCCGCCGTGCGCGTCGCATCGACGAGCGCACGGAACGGCAGCGTCGGCGCCACTTGCACACGCAGCGCGACCGTATTCAGGAACAGCCCGAGCAGCGCGCGCGTTTCCGGGCGCTGGCGATGCGCGACCGGCACCGCGACGACGACGTCCGTTGCGCCGGTCAGGCGCGACAGCCACGCGTCGAGCCCGGCCAGCAGCACCGTGAAGACTGTGGCCTGCGCGTCGCGCGCGAGTTGCCGCACGTCGGCCGCGACCGCGTCGGGCAGCCGCACCGACACGCGCGCGCCTTGCAGCGTGCGTATGGCGCCCGGCTGACGATCGACCGGCAGCGCGAGCGGGCCCGGCACGTCGCGCAACGCGCCGCGCCAGTAGTCGAGCTGGCGCTCGCCCTCGCCGCTGGCCAGCATGTCGCGTTGCCAGTCCGCATAGTCGGCGTACTGGATCGGCAGGTCGGGCAGCGAAGGCTCGCGGCCTTCGGCATACGCGCGATAGGCGGCCGACAGTTCGTCGAACGCGCAGCGCGAACTCCAGCCGTCGGTGATCGCGTGATGGACGGTCAGCAGCAGGCGGTGACGGTCGTCGGCGAGTGCGACCAGCGTCGCGCGCAGCAGCGGGCCGTGTGCGAGGTCGAACGGTTCGGCCGCATCGCGCTCGGCGAGACGCGCGGCTTGCGCGTCGCGGGCGGCGGGCGGCAGGTCGCGCAGGTCGATGTCGGCGATCGACATCGGCAGATGGGCATGAATCCGCTGCATCACGACGCCGTCGTCGTTGTCGACGAGCGTCGTGCGCCAGGCTTCGTGGCGTCCGATCACGTGATCGAGTGCGCGCTGCAGCGCCGCGCGATCGAGCGTGCCGTCGATCGTCCAGTGTGCGGCGATGTGATACGCGGCGCTTGCATCGCGTGTTTGCGCGAGTACCCAGAAACGTTGCTGGGCGAGCGATGCAGCGCGGTCGACATACGGTGCGGTGGACACGGCCGCATCGGCCGGTACACGGCGTGCGGAAATCGTGGCCAGCGGCTCGCCGGTTTCGCGTTCCGCACGGTCGACCGCTTCGGCCAGTTCGACGAGCGCCGGATCGGCGAACAGCATGTCGAGCCGCAGGTTCACGCGTACTTCGGCACGGATCGCGGCCTGCAACTGCATCGCCGCAAGAGAATCGGCGCCCAGCGCGAAGAAACGGTCGTCACGCGACGGCGTGACGTCGAGGCCGAGCAGTGTCTGCCAGAGGCCGGCGAGCTGCTGCTCGGTCGGCGTGCGCGGTGCGTCGCCGCTGCCTTGCGCGGTGTCGCGCGCGGCGGCGATCTGCTCGCGTAGCGCGGCACGGTCGAGCTTGCCGTTCAGCGTATACGGCAGCGCATCGCACCGCACGAACCGGTGCGGCTGCCAGGCGGCCGGCAGTTGAGCGGCCACATGCGCTTTCAGCGCCGCATCATCGGCCGCCGCACGCAGCGCGACGCACGCGATCAGCCGCGTCGGCCCGTTGCCGGTTTCGGCGACCACGGCCGCATCGGCCACGGCCGGATGCGAGCGCAGGCACGCAGCGATTTCAGCGGGCTCCACACGCACGCCGCGCACCTGGACCTGATCGTCGAGGCGGCCAAGGTAATCGAATGCGCCGTCGTCGCGCAGCCGTGCGAGGTCGCCGGTGCGGTACACGCGCGCACCGGGTTCGCCGTCGGCATCGGGAATGAAACGTTCGGCCGTCAGCGCCGGGCGGCCGTGATAGCCGCGCGCGACGCAGACGCCGCCCAGCAGCAGCTCACCCACGCCATCGGCCTCGCTGCCATCGACACGCGCGACGCGCGGCCCGATCACGCGGCCGATCGGCAACGACGCATACGCGTCGTCGGCGGCCAGCACGGGCGTCTCGCCCGGCTCGACCGGCCACAGCATCGGCGAGATCACGGCCTCGGTCGGCCCGTAGCCGTTGATCAAGCGTACCGACGCGAACGTGCCGAGCACGAATTCGAACGCCTGCTGCGGCAGCGCTTCGCCGCCGAACGCGAGCACGCGCAGGGCCGGCGGCACGCCGTCGCGCGCGGCCACCGCCGCGAATTCGCGCAGGTAAGCGGGCGGGAACGCGGCCACGTTGACCGATTCATTCACCATCAGCGCATGCGCGGCATCCGGCGCGAACGGCTGCGGCGGCGCCACGACGATGCTGGCGCCGGTCGCGAGCGGCGCGAGCCAGCATTCGTGCGCGGCATCGAAATTGACCGATGCGAAATGCAGCAGGCGGTCGCCGGCCTCGATCGGCAGCGCGGCCGCGAGCGCGTCGCAGTGCGCGGCGAGCGGCCCGTGTTCGACGACGACTGCCTTCGGCTTGCCGGTCGACCCCGACGTATAGATCATGTAGGCGGCCGCACGCGGGTGGACGGGCACTGCTTCGTCATCCGCAACGATCTCCTGCCCGTGCGCCGCGCCGCCGGCCGCGTCAAACGTGTGGTCGAACGGCGTGCCGAGCGCCGCGCGGCCGGTCGCGTCGACGATCCCGTGCCGCAACTGCGCATCCTGGACGATCCAGTCGAGGCGCGCGGCCGGATGACGCGGATCGAGCGGCACGAACACGCCGCCCGCCTTCAGCACGGCCAGCAGCGCGACGAACAGGTCGCCCGAGCGCTCGACGCACACGCCCACCCGCACTTCCGCGCCGACGCCGGCCGCGCGCAGTTGCCGGGCCAGCCGCGACGCCCGCGCGTCGAGCGCGCCGCGCGACAGGCGCAAGTCATTCTGGAAAGGGACCGCGATGGCGGGTGCGTCGGGCGCGACGCGCGCCAGTTCGCGGATTCGATGATGCAGCGCAGTCGGGAAACTCGTCATGTGCGTGAAGTCCTTCGGTCCGGCCGCTTCGGCCAAGTCTCGGGGCCGCTTGGGGGCGGCTTCACTGGTGTGACGAACGGCGCGGCCGATTTTTTACCGTTTTGTGCGCAAAGCGCGTGCGGACGCTTTTTTTGAACGGGCCGCTAAATATTTGCGCGGCCCGTTCGTCTATCAGGGAGGAAAGCCGGAACGGGGCCCCCGCCTCGCCCGCCGCTTTCGCGCCAGTTTTGCCGTTTCCGCGTTTTCGCTTGCCTTCCCTTTACCGACGTTGCCGATGACAGCCGCCCACGAGCCTTCTTCCCCGCCGTCCCTCGACGCTTCCCCCGGCCGCCCCGCGGCGCGCCTGATCCTTGCGCTGTTGCGCGAAAGCCGCGTGTCGCTCGCGCTGGCGCTCACCGCGTGCGTGCTGAACGGCGTCGCGAGCGTGCTGCTCGTCGCGACGCTGAACCGCGCGCTCTCGCAGCCGGGCGCGGCCGACGCGTCGCTCGCGTGGCGCTTCGCGCTGTGCGCGGTGATCGCACTCGTCACGCGGATCGTGTCGGGCACGCTGTTTGCCCGCCTGTCGCAGGACACGATGGCGCGGCTGCGCGTGCATCTCGCGCGGCGCGTCGGCGCGGCCGAGCTGCGCGACATCGAGCGGATCGGCGCGGCGCCCGTGCAGTCGGTGCTGACCGACGACGCCACCAACGTGTCGATGCTGTTCTTCGCGCTGCCGAACCTGGTCATGCACGGCTCGATCGTGTTCGGCTGCCTCGGCTATCTCGCGTGGCTGTCGTGGCCGGTGTGCCTGCTCGCGCTGGCCGCGATCATCGCCGGCTCGCTCGGCTATCACACCGGCGACCGCCGCGCGATCGCGGCGCTCGAAGCGGCCGGCCAGGCGCAGGATCGCCTGTTCGGCTATCTCGGCTCGCTGTTTTCCGGCGCGAAGGAGCTGAAGCTGCACGATGAACGCGCCCGCCAGTTCGTCGACGGCCAGCTCGGCGCCGCGATCGGCGAAGTGCGCGATCACCGCCGCCGCGCGTTCAGTGCGTATGCGGTCGGGGTTGGCTGGATCATCTTCCTGTTCTACGTGTTCCTCGGCATCGCGTCGTTCTGGCCGCAGCTCGGCGTGCATGCCGATCCGGCCGCGGCCGCCGGCTACGTCGTCGTGTTCCTGTTCATGCTCGTGCCGCTCGACGGGCTGCTGAACAACCTGCCGACCGTCAACGCGGCCCGCGTGTCGCTCACGCGGATCGAAGGCGTGATGGCCGAATTCGGCGCGCTGCGCACGGTGCCGCCCGCGTCCGACGCCCCCGACGTGCCGCCGGCCGGCGCCGTCACGCTGCGCGGCGTCACGCATGCGTACTTCCACGAACGCGACGAGCGGATGTTCAGCATCGGGCCGATCAACCTGACGATCCAGCCGGGCGAGCTCGTATTCATCGTCGGCGGCAACGGCAGCGGCAAGACGACGCTCGCGAAGGTGCTGACGGGCCTCTACGAACCCGAGGAAGGCACGATCGAGGTCGACGGCCGCACGATCGGCTGGCGCGAGCGCGCCGCGTACCGGCAGCGCTTCAGTGCGGTGTTCAACGATTTCCACCTGTTCGATGCGCTGCTCGGCATCGTCGATCCCGACGATCCGTCCCGTGCGCAGGCCGATGCACGCGCGAACGCGCTGGTCGCGAAGCTCGCGCTCGATCACAAGGTGAAGGTGGTCGACGGCGCGTTCTCGACCCGCGCGCTGTCGACCGGGCAGCGCAAGCGGCTCGCGCTCGTCGTCGCGTACCTGGAGGACCGGCCGTTCTACCTGTTCGACGAATGGGCGGCCGACCAGGACCCGTCGTTCAAGGCCGTGTTCTACGAGCAACTGCTGCCCGAGCTGCGTGCGCGCGGCAAGGCCGTGATCGTGATCACGCACGACGACCGCTACTTCGATCTCGCCGACCGCCTGTTGAAGCTCGACAACGGGCGCATCGTCAGCGATACGACGCCGGCGCGGTCGCGCGCGCAGGATGGTGTCGATGCGCTGAGCGCGTAACACGGCAAGTCGATGAAAAAACGCCGGCGCGCTGCAAATGGCAGTGCGTCGGCGATTTTCGTTTCAGGAAGCAATGTGGCCGGCGCGTCGCGCGATCGCAGAACGCCTGGAGCGATTCACCGCGCGTCCCGCGCACATGCAGCGGCCGCAGTCGGCGAGCACGCTGCTCGACCGCAGCGCATCACATCGAGCGCGACCGCCGGCCACGCGGCCGGGTCGAGCCGGATCGCCGCGTGGCGCGCGCAGGCCGACCGCAACGCCCTGCCTGTCAAAGTCGAAGCAGCGTCATCCGCCGATCGACCGCAGCGCACTCAACTCAACGCACGGCCGGCAGCTTCAGCATCGTATCGGTCATCACGTCGGCCAGCTTCAGCGCCGACATCGGGCCGCCAAACCCCCAGATGTTGCGTTCGATGAGTGCGATCCGGTGTTCCTTCATCGCGGGCACGAAGCGCCACACCGGCGAATCGAGCTTCGCGGAAAGCGGCACATCCATCCCCGACGCGGTCACGAACAGCACGGCCAGCTCGCGCTGCCTGAGCAAGTCGGCGGACGTCACGTACAGCGTGCCTTCCCGCGTCGGCTTCTTCGGCCACGGATCGAGCCCGAGCGCCCGAGCGAGCCCCGCTGACGTGCTGTTGCCGGTATAGGCCCAGTAGCGGTCGGGCAAGCCGAGATCCTGCAGCAGCGCGACGCGCTCGCCCTTGCGACCCGCGGCCGCGAGCCGCGCCGCGTTGCGTGCGATGCCCGCATCGAGCTGCGCATCGACCGCCTGCGCGCGCGCGTCGCGCCCTGTCACCGCACCGATCGTCCGGAAGATCTGCCGCATCCAGTCGAGCTGCGTGACTGGCACGCCGCCGTCCGACACATTCGGGCTGAATTGAAACAGGATCGTCGGTGCGATCCGGTCGAGCGCGTCGAAGATCGGCGCATGGCGGAAACCGACACCGATGATCAGGTCGGGCTTGACCGCCGCAATTGCTTCGAGGCCCGGCTCCTGACGCGACCCGATGTCGGTCACGTTCGCGAGCCGCTCGCTTTGATATCCGAGCCAGCCCGGATAGAACGCGGTATCGGCCATCCCGACCGGCACGAGGTCGAGCGCGATCACGCTTTCCGCGAACATGAAGTCGAGCGCGACCACGCGCTGCGGCCGCACCGGCATCGTCGCGCTCGCCTGCGACACGACGGGGTTACCGGCCAGCGACACCGCCCCCGGTGCACGCGCGCCCTGCTCGCGATGGGCATCGAGGGTCGCGGCAACCGCGCCGGACGATGCGGCAAGCGCACCGCAGCACGCGGCGCCGAGCGCCGCGAGTGCGCCGAGCGCGTGCCGGCGGCCGGCATCCA
The DNA here is from genome assembly GCF_017104595.1 of Burkholderia sp. Tr-20390. NCBI lineage: Bacteria > Pseudomonadati > Pseudomonadota > Betaproteobacteria > Burkholderiales > Burkholderiaceae > Burkholderia > Burkholderia sp. Tr-20390. The sequence continues at coordinate 6,889 of NZ_JAAGPC010000280.1, forward strand.
TCACCGGATCGCGTCCTGCTCGGCCAGCGCCGCGTCGTCCATCGTCAGTAGCAGGGGGCAGCTTCCACACAGTTGCGTTTCTCCAGGAATTTCATAGCGCAGGCAGCACACGCGGCGCGCACGAAACGGCGTCGGCAGCAGCGCCGAGCGCGGCACGGCATCGCGCACGGGCACGCGCAGCGGATTCGGCTCGCCATGCACGCAGCGCGAGCCGAACAGCCCGTCCGCATCGCGGACGGGATCGGCCGCGCATGGCAGCGAACGATACGTATCGAGCAGATAGTCGAGCAGGTTGCCCGCGTTGCTCCACAGCACGCGCGGCGTGACGCGGCCCATCGCCGCGAGCAGGTCGATCACCGCGCCGAGATGCGCGACGAGCCCCGCATAGCGGATCGCCGGATCGTCGCACGGTGCGCCGAGCGCATCGTGCGGGAAATACAGCGCAGCGGGCATCCCGTCGTCGAGCGCGACGAACGTGCGCTCGGGCGACATGTCGAGCGGCCGGCCGAGCGTCAGCGCGGCGACGACGCCGGCCGGCGCCGCCCGGCCGAAATAGTATTTGCTCCATTGCGACATCAGCGCGCGCGCATGCTGCGCCGGATCGCCGCCGTAATGGCCGACCATCGCGTCGAGCACGATGTCGCGATACGCAGGCAACGCGCTGACGGGTACGACGATCCGGCCCGGCGCATCGTGAGCGTCGTCCGGCATGCCGAGCCAGACGACGTCGAGGTGGTCCACAAACGGTTCGGGCGCGAACGCCGAAAAACGCGTGGCGCGCGCGCCGTCGAGCGCGGGCGTCATCGCCCTGCGCGCCGGGCGCGGCGCCCCTCGAGGATCAGCAGCCCGAGCAGGTACGGCGCGCCGATCAGCGCGGTCAGCACGCCGGCCGGCACTTCGCGCGGCGCGACGACCGTACGCGCGGCGAGATCCGCCACACCGAGGA
>NZ_JAAGPC010000281.1:0-7912 GCF_017104595.1 Burkholderia sp. Tr-20390
CGACTGGTGCGTGCCGCCCGGCTTCGATCCCGGCTTCGCGGCGCGCGTGGCCGACGCCGCGTCGATCCCGGTCGCCGCCCGCATCCAGCATGAAGCCGCCGGCCACCTGTCGTCGGCCGAATCGGCGGCCGCGCTGATCCGGCTCGCCGGCGCACTCGACGAAGGCGAACGCCGCACGGTGCTCGTGTGGGATGCGGCACTGCATGGCGCGGCGGCGGCGGCCGTCGTCGACCTCGCCGGCGGCCTCGATGCCGCGCTCGATATCGAAGGAGACGCGTGATGAGCGCCTACAAGGTGAGCCTGCGCGAACTGCGCTTCTTTCTGTGGGAACTGTTCGAAGCCGACAAGCGGTTTCTGGCGGAACACGGCCTGTACGGCACGCATGACCGCGCATCGATCGACGCGCTGCTCGAACGCGCACGCGATTTCGCGCTCGACCTCGGGCGCAGCTACCAGCAGGCGGACGTCGAGGGCTGCACGCTGCTCGACGACGGCCAGGTGCGCATTCCGTCGCATTTCCACGCGCTGTGGGCACGCTTTCGCGACGAATGGTCGAACACGCTGTTCGGCACCGCGCACGGGCTGCCGCCGATCGTCACGCAGATGATCTACGAGATGTTCATGGGCGCGAACCCGTCGTTCATGACGTACGGCGGCTTCACGCGCCCCGCGATCAAGCTGCTGCAGATGCACGGCACGCCGCACCAGAAGGCGCTGATTGCGCCGCTCGAGGCGTACCGCTGGGATGCCTGCTTCTGCGCGACCGAACCGCAGGCCGGCACCGACCTCACCGCGGTCGCGCTGCGCGCGACACCGCTCGAACGCGACATCTACGCGATCGACGGCGAGAAGGTCTACATCTCGGCCGGCATGCACGAGCTGACCGAGAACACGCTGTATTTCGTGCTCGGCCGCATCGACACCGCGTCGCCGGACTCGTTCTCGCTGTCGTGCCTCGTCGTGCCGCGCTTCTGGCCGGACGAGGAAACGGGCGAGCTGCAATCGAATCATGTCGACTGCATCGGCCTGCCGCGCAAGATGGGGCTCAAGGGCTGCGCGAACACGCATCTCGTGTTCGGTTCGAACGGCACGACCAAAGGCTGGCTGCTCGGCGGCCGGCGCAACGTCGGCCTGCTGCAGCTGATGCCGCTGATGAACCAGGCGCGGATGAGCACCGGGATGTTCGGCGTCGGCGTCGCGTCGAGCGCGTACCTGCATGCGGTCGAGTATGCGGGCCGCCGGCTGCAGGGCCGGCCGATCGAACGCGCGTCGAACACCAATGCCGCCCGCGTCGCGATCGTCGAGCACGCGGACGTGCAGCGCATGCTGGTCGACATGAAGAGCCGCGTCGACGGCTGCCGCGGCCTGCTCGGCAAGCTCGCCGCCACTGCCACGCGCGCGGCGATGCTCGAAGCGACGCCCGACGCCGACCCGGCCGAGATCGAGCGCCACCGCAAGCTGCAGTTGCTGCTGACGCCGATCTGCAAGGCGTTCATCTCCGACCAGGCGTGGCGGATCTGCGAAACCGCGATCCAGGTGCACGGCGGGCTCGGCTATACCGATGCGAGCCCCGTCGAGCAGAACGCGCGCGACGTGAAGATCCTGTCGATCTGGGAAGGCACGAACTACATCCAGGCGCAGGACCTCGTGCGCGACAAGCTCGGCTTCGGCCGTCATTCGCGGCTGATCCAGTACTACCGCGACGAACTCGACGTGTTCCTCGCGCGCCAGCATCACACCGGCACGCATGCGGAGCTGCGCCCGCTGTTCGATGCGCTGCGCACCGGCGCCGACCGGATCGCCGCCGCGCTCGACGACATCGCGCGCGACGTGCAGGACGGTCACACGCACCGCAGCAGCCAGTTCTACACGCGCTTTCTCGAGATGTTCGGCGTCGTCACGTCGGCGTGGGTGCTGCTCGAATCGGCGACGATCGCCGCGCGCCGGCTCGACGCGCCGGACACCGCCGATACGCCGGCCGAACTCGCGTTTTATCGCGGCAAGCTGAAAAGCGCGCGCTACTACTTCGCGAACGTGCTGCCCGTGGTCGACCAGCACGCGGCCGTGATCGCCGCGATGGCGCATGCGGCGATCAGCGTCAGCAGCGACGAACTCGCGCAGGTGGAATGACATGGATACGACGCTCGATTCCGGCACGACCACCACGACGGCCCCGCCCGCGTCAGCCGGCGACGCGCCGCGCAACCTGCTCGGCCGCCCCGCGACCCGCCATCGCGGCACCGACATCGACGGCGCGACGCTCGAACCCGAAGCGCTGCGCGTGCGCGATCTCGATCTGAACGCGCTGATTGGAGCAACGACGTTCGAAGGCGCGCTCGCGCACCTGTGGTTCGACGTCGCGCCCGGCAGCGCCGCGCATCGCGCACACGAAGCGGCCATCGGCACGCGGCTCGCGGCGTTCGCCGATGCACTGGCACCCGGGAGTGCCGCGCAATCCGTCGCCGCGGATCTCGGTGCGGCGGGTGTCGCGCCGGTGTTCGCGGCCGCGTCCGGCCTGCTGCGCGGCTTCGACGACGTGACGGCCCGCATGCACGGCGACGCACCGGACGACGCCGATCTCGACACGATGCTGCTGTGCGCGGCCGCCGCACCGTTCCTGCTGCACGCGGCGATCGAAGGCCGCCCGTTCGCCGCACGCCACGGCTCGATCGGCGCCTCGCTCGCCGGCACGTCGAACCAGGCGCAACGCATGCTCGTGCTGACCGGCGCGACGCGCAATGACGCAGCGGCCCAAGCCGCGATGGACATGCTGCTCGTCGCGTGGCACGCAGGCTTCGGCTACATCACGCCGACCGTGCTCGCACCGCGGGTCGCCATCGGCACCGGTGTCACGCTCACGCAGGCGATCGCGTCCGGTTTCCTCGCAAGCGGGCCGTCGCACGTCGGTGCGGCGCTCGAAGCGATGCAGTGGCTCGCCGCGCTCGCGCAGTCGGTGCCGGGCGGCACCGGCGCACCGCCTGCCGCGCTCGACGCAGCCGGGCGCGCGGCGATCGACGCCACGCTCGATGCGAAACGCACGCTGTACGGCTTCGGCCATCCGCTGTTCGTCGCCGACCCGCGTCCGCCGCACATGCGCGCGCGGTTCGCGGCGCAAGGCTTCGACGGCGCGTACGTGACGCTGTTCGACGCGTGCTGCGCGCAGGCCGATGCCCGCCGCTCGCTTCGGCCGAACATCGATTTCCTGACGGCCGCGACGCTGCTCGAACTCGGTGTCGCCGCGCCGTCGTGGGGCGTCGGCGTCGGGCTCGGCGCACGCATCGCGGCGATGGCCGCACATGCGGTCGAGCGGCGCCGCCGCCCGGCTTTCGGCGTCAACAGCGCGACCGCGCGACGGCTGCTGGCCGCCGTGCCGGTCGGCTGGCTGTGAACCCTCATCCCTCCGCACTCCGCAAAAGGACCGTCATGCTGCTCAAGAACCTGCGCCCGGCGAACGACTACGATCGCTTCGCCACCGAAACGCTCGAACCGTGGGACCTGCTGTTCATCAGCCGCATCCGCCAGCTCGCACGCGGGATGACGCCCGGCGTGATCGCCGACATCGGCACGGCCACCGGCGTCGTGCCGGTGCGGCTCGCGACCGACCCGGCGATGCGCGGCTGGCGCTACGTCGGCATCGACCTCGATCCGGCGATGCTCGACGAAGGCCGCCCGCGCATCCACGAACTCGACCTCGACGACACGATCGAGATGCGCGTCGGCGATGCGCTCGCGCTGCCGTTCGACGACGGCACGCTGACGATGGCCGTCGGCCGCGCGACGCTGCACCACCTGCCGGACAAGGCATTGAGCCTCACCGAGATGTATCGCGTGCTGGAGCCGGGCGGCATCGCGCTCGTGCACGACATGCGCCGCGACGCGCCGCAGCACCTGCTCGACCGCTTCACCGAGATGCGCGCCGCCGCCGACTATCCGCCGACCCACGTCGAGGAAAAGATCACGCTCGACGAAGCGCATGCACTCGTCGCCGAAGCCGGTCTCGCGGAAGTCGCGTCGATCTACAGCCCGAGCGCCGGGCTCGGCGCGCTCGGCTTCGAGATCCTGCTGAAGAAACCGGCGCTGGCCTGAGTGATGACCGACCTCGCCTTCCTCGCCGCGCACGCCGCCGCGCGGCTCGGCGCCGACGACGTGCACTGCGCGGCGGTCGCGCCCGGCGCGACGCTGCCGCTGTGCGTGACGCCGCGCAGCGCCGAACTCGCGACCTCGCCGGAGATGTTCGTCGCGTGGTACCGCTCGCGGCTCGACACGATCGACACGCTGCTCGACGCGTGCGGCGCGCTGCTGTGGCGCGGCTTCGCGGTGCCCGACACCGCCGCGTTCGGCCAGCTCGGTGCGCTGTATCCGCCGCACGCGAACGGCTATACGGCCGGCGCCGCGCCGCGCAAGCAGATCGACGGCCAGGTGTACGAGTCGACCCGCATGCCGCCGCCGTTCAAGATCGGGCTGCACCAGGAAATGGCCTACATGCCCGCGTTCCCGCGCCTCGTCGCGTTCTATTGCCGGCAGCCGGCCGACGCGGGCGGCGAGACGCCGATCTGCGACATGCGGCGCGTGACGGCGCGCGTGCCGGCCGCGCTGCGCGAACGGTTCGCCGAACGCGGCGTGATGTACCTGCGCAATTTCGCGGCGCCCGGCGCGCGCGCGGACGGCCTCGCCGCCCATCCGGGCATGCCGTTCGCCGAATACCACCGGCCGTGGGACGACGCGTTCGGCACGACCGAGCGCGACGAGGTCGAGCGGCTGTGCGCGGAGCGCGGCGTCGGCTGCCGCTGGCTCGACGACGGCAGCGTGACGGTGTCGCACGTCGGCAGCGCGCTGCGCACGCATCCGCGCACCGGCGAAACCGTGTGGTTCAACCAGGCGAGCGCGCAGCACCCGAATCCGCGTTCGATGGGCGAGCTCAGCTACCGCTACCTGCAGCGCATGTACGCCGGGCGCGCGGCGTTCCCGTACGAGATCCGCTATGGCGACGGGTCGCCGATGCCGTTCGACGATCTCGTCGCGATCTACGACGCGTTCGACGACGAGGAGCGCGCGTTCCCGTGGCAGGCCGGCGACGTGCTCGTCGTCGACAACATGCTGGTCGCGCACGGCCGCAACCCGTACCGGGGCGCGCGCGACACGCAGGTCATGCTGTTCGACTGACAGGAAGCCGACGATGAGCGATTCGTTCCTCGCCTCCGTGCGCGCGCTGTTCGGCCCGCACACCGCGTTCGACCGGCCGCTGCGCACGGCCACGCAGCCGCTGCCCGATGCGCACTCGCCCGGTGCTGCGCTCGGCGCGCGCGCGATCGACGTCGCGGCCGGCGATTTCCGTTTTTCCGCGCGGCACGTGCGATTCCGGCTCGGTGCAATCACCGCGATCGTCGGGCCGAACGGCTCCGGCAAGACCACGCTGCTCGAAACGCTGCTCGGCTTCCGGCGCGGCGGCACCGATGTGCGCGTGCTCGACGTGCCGGCCGCGCGCTTCATGCGCGATACGCCGTCGTTGCGGCGCATCGGCGCGCAGTTGCAGAAGGTCGAGTATCCCGACCATCTCCGCGTGTCGGAGATCGTCGCGCTGCACCGCGCGATGTATGTACGTGCTGACGCCGCGGTCACGGATGCGCTCGGCATCGCCGAACTGCTCGACAAGCCTTGCCGCGCGCTGTCGAAGGGGCAGCGCCAGCGCATCGATCTCTACGTGGCGCTCGCGCACCGGCCGGAACTCGCCGTGCTCGACGAACCGTTCACCGGCCTCGACCGTCGTTACGCGGGCGTCGTGATCGACCTGCTGCGCGACCGTGCACGCGGCACGAGCGTCGCGATGATCTGCCACGCCGAGGAAGAGCTGGCCGTCGTCGACGATCTCGTGTGGGTGCGCGACGGCGGCGTGCGCTACCAGGGCGACAAGGACGCGCTGCGCGCCGAGCTCGTCGGCGAGGCGCGTGCGGTCCTGCATTGCCGCGACGAAGCCGATGCGCGCGCGCTGCGCAAGCGGCTCGCGGCGCTGCCCGGCGTGACCGGCGTGCGCGTATCGGCCGCGCATGTCGTCGAGGTGTTCGGCGACGCGACGCTGCATCCGAACGTGCACCGCATCGTCGGCGAACAGGGCATCCAGCACCTCGCGCTCGCGCCGAGCACGCCGGGCGACCTGCTGCGCCTCTGTACCGAGGGCCCCACCCATGACTAAGGTGTTCCTTATTCTCGTGCGCAACGAGCTGCTCGGCTATCTGCGCAGCCGCTCGTCGCTGTTCTGGACGCTCGTGTTCCCGGTGTTCCTGCTGAGCGTGATGCTGTTCGCGTTCGGCGGATCGGGTTCGCTCGGCACCGCGGACATCGCGTTCGTCGTCCCCGGCGGCGCGACCCCGTACAGCCGCGCCTGCGAAGCGCAGATCGTCGAGAGCCTCACGCACAGCGACACGGTGAAGGCGATCTTCGACGGCCGCGGCGCGGCAGCCGATCGCGTGACCGTCGTGCTCGGCCACGACGAGCGCACGCCGGCGACGATCCGCTACGACTTCAACGGCTCGCTCGCGGTCAAGGCCGCGTCGCGCGTCGTCGAGATCGCGCTCGCACGCTGCGCCGCGCAGCGGCTCGGGCTGCCCGCCGCGCAGGCGCGCTTCGAGAACGCGGCACCCGCGCGCCGCCCGTTCGACTATGGCGCGTTCTTCGCGACCGGCATTCTCGTGATGGCGTTCATGGCGATCGGCCTCAACTCGACGACGACCGCGATCGCATCGCTGCGCGAGCGCAATACGTTCAAGCTGTACGTGTGCTTCCCGGTCTCGCGCGGCGTGTTCCTCGCCGCGCTGATCGTCGCGCGGATGATCATGATGGCGCTGTCGGCGCTCGTGCTGCTGACCGTCGCGCGCGTCGCGTTCGGCATCGCACTGCCGATCGCCACGCCCGACGGGCTGCGCGCATTGCCGATCGTGCTGCTCGGCGCGGCGATGGTGCTCAGCATCGGCGTACTGCTCGCGAGCCGCGCCAAGTCGCTCGCCGCCGCCGAACTCGCGTGCAACGTCACCTACTACCCGCTGCTGTTTTTCAGCGACCTGACGATCCCGATGCACGACGCGCCGGCCTGGCTGAAGGCGGTGCTCGCGTTCCTGCCGACCAACCAGTTCGCGGTCGCGCTGCGCGGCGCGCTGGTCGACGGCGCCCCGTATGCGCAGCTCGCGCCGCAACTGCTCGGCATGACCGCGAGCACCGCGCTGTTCCTGTTCGCCGCCGCGCGGCTGTTCCGCTGGCACGACGCTTGATGCGTCGCCCGCTGTTTCACTGTTTCGATGTTTCGCTGTTTCGATGTTTCGACGAAGGAGAATCCCCTGATGAAATCGAGCAATCCCATCACCGACTACCTGCTGCACGCGAGCAACTTCCTGCCGGCGATCGTGTTCCTGTTCTACGGCCGGCTCGGCCCCGAACAGCCGGACGTGCGCTGGACGCACGCGTTCCTGATCGGCGGCGTGCTCGCGCTCGTGCACGGTGCGTGGCTGATCCGCCGCGCGGACCGCAACAGCATCGCGATCGGCGTCGACCTGTTCCTCGTGATCGGCGCGGTGCTCGCGCTCGTGTCGCCGACAGGTAGCCGTTTGTGGGGCGAGGAACTCGGGCCGGCCGCGATGCTCGTCTGCGTGCTGGTCGTCGGCATCGTGCATACCGCGTGGTCGGACGGCGGGTTCGTCGACGGCACGTTCGTCGACCACGCGCGCGCACGTTCGTTGTCGATCGTGCTGCTCGCCGTCACCGTCGTCGCGCTCGCGGTGTCGATCGCGATGCGCCACAGCCCGCTGTGGGGCGGCGTCGTGCCGCTGATCGCGCTGGTCGTCGTGCGCGGCCGGCTGCGCAAGCAGCTCGTGCGGGCCGGCTGACGATGAGCGCGCTGCCCGACCGCGCCGCGCAGCGGCAC
>NZ_JAAGPC010000282.1:0-7814 GCF_017104595.1 Burkholderia sp. Tr-20390
CCCTGTCCGCCGCGCAGCAGGAGCATCTCGAGGCGCTGATCGTGCGCTACACGACGCGCACCCGGAAATCGAAGGACTCGGTGCAGGCGTCGCGCCCGGTGCTGGCCGACAGCCGCGCCACGGTCGGCTTCCGCTTTTCGACCAAGGAGATGCTGTATCCGATCGTCGGCGATCGCGCGGCCGGTTCGCGGCTGTGGGACATCGACGGCAACGAGTACATCGATTTCACGATGGGCTTCGGCGTGCATCTGTTCGGCCACACGCCGGATTTCATCCAGCACCAGGTCACCCGCGAATGGCAGCGCCCGCTCGAACTGGGCGCGCGCTCCAGCCTCGTCGGCGAAGTTGCCGCGCGCTTTGCCCGCGTGACCGGCCTCGATCGCGTGGCGTTCTCGAACACCGGCACCGAGGCCGTCATGACCGCGATGCGGCTCGCGCGCGCCGTGACCGGGCGCGACAAGATCGTGATGTTCACGCATTCGTATCACGGCCATGCCGACGGCACGCTCGCCGCGGCGAACGCGGACGGCGTCACGGAAACCATCGCCCCCGGCGTGCCGTTCGGCTCGGTCGAGAACATGATCCTGCTCGACTACGGCAGCGACGCCGCGCTCGACGCCATTCGCGGGATGGCGTCGACGCTCGCCGCCGTGATGGTGGAGCCGGTGCAGAGCCGCAACCCTTCGCTGCAGCCCGTCGCATTCCTGAAGGAACTGCGCCGCATCACCGAGGAGGCCGGCGTCGCCCTGATCTTCGACGAAATGATCACCGGCTTCCGCGTCCATCCGGGCGGCTCGCAAGCGATGTTCGGGATCCGGGCCGATCTCGCGACGTACGGCAAGATCATCGGCGGCGGCCTGCCGCTGGGCGTGATCGCCGGCACCAGCCGCTTCATGGATGCGATCGACGGCGGCATGTGGACCTACGGCGACCACTCGTTCCCCGCCGCGGATCGCACCGCGTTCGGCGGCACCTTCTGCCAGTATCCGCTCGCGATGGCGGCCGCGCTGGCCGTGCTGGAGAAGATCGAACAGGAAGGCCCGGCGCTGCAGGCCGCGCTCAACGAACGCACCGCGCGGATCGCCGGCACGTTGAATGCGTTCTTCGTAGAGGCCGAGGCGCCGATCAAGGTCACGTGGTTCGGCTCGATGTTCCGCTTCGAATTCACCGAGAACCTCGACCTGTTCTTCTATCACATGCTCGAAAAGGGCATCTACATCTGGGAATGGCGCACCTGCTTCCTGTCCACCGCGCATACGGACGAGGATATCGACCGCTTCATCCGCGCGGTGAAGGACAGCGTCGCCGACCTGCGCCGGGGCGGCTTCATCCGGCCGCACTCGAAACACGGCACGGTGGCCGCGCTGAGCGAAGCGCAACGCCAGCTGTGGGTGCTGTCGGAAATCGATCCCGAAGGGTCGCTCGCGTACAACGTCAACACCACGCTCGAACTGAACGGCCGCCTCGACGAAGCCGCGATGCGCGCGGCCGTCCAGGGGCTGGTCGACCGGCACGAGGCGCTGCGCACCACGGTGATGGCGGACGGGTCGGGCCAGATCGTGCATCCGTCGCTGACACTCGAGATCCCGCTGATCGACACGGAGCAGGACGCGTGGCGGGAGCAGGAAAGCCGCCTGCCGTTCGATCTGGTGAACGGCCCGCTCTTTCGGGCCGCGCTCGTGCGCGTGGGCAGCGAGCGTCACCTGCTGGTGATGACGGCCCATCACATCATCTGTGACGGCTCGACGTTCGGGGTCCTGCTCGAGGACCTGGCCCGCGCGTATGCCGGTGCGGCGCCGGCCGACGCGCCGCTGCAGTTTCGCGCATACCTGAAGCAGCTCGACGGCCAGCGCCACAGCCCGGAAATGAAGGCGAATCGCGAGTACTGGCTCGCGCAATGCGCGCATCAGGCCGCCCCGCTGAATCTCCCGGTGGACTACCCGCGGCCCGCGGTGAAGACGTTTCACGGCGGGCGCGTGTCGCTGCATCTGGACGCGGCGGCGGCCGCGACGCTGCGCACCGCGGCCCGTCAGAACGGCTGCACGCTCTACATGGTGCTGCTCGCCGGCTTCAACCTGTTCCTGCACCGCGTCGCCGGCCAGCAAGCGATCGTCACCGGCATCCCGGTGACCGGCCGCTCCGTGGCCGGCAGCGACCGCCTCGCCGGCTACTGCACGCATCTGCTGCCGCTGCGCTCGACGCTGCCGGAGCAGGCCACCGTGGCGAGCTTCCTGGCCGGCACCCGGCAGAACCTGCTCGACGCGCTCGAGCACCAGGACTATCCGTTCGCCGAGCTGGTCCGCGAAATCGGCGCACAGCGCGATCTCAACGCCGCGCCGCTGGTGTCGGCGGTCTTCAACCTCGAACCCGTGTCGGCGCTGCCCGAACTGCCGGGCCTGACGGTCGGCCTCGTGGCGCCGCTGATCCGCCATACCGCGTTCGACCTGAACGTCAACGTGCTCGACGCAGGGCAGGCACTCCTGATCGATTGCGACTACAACACCGATCTGTTCGACGCGAACACGGTGCAGCGTTTCCTCGACATCTACCGGACCCTGCTGACGCATCTCGCGGACGATGCGTCGGCCGCCGTCGCCAAGCTGCCGTTGACGAGCGATGCGGAGCGGAACCTGATGACGGTCGAGTGGAACCGCACCGACACGGATTTCGGCGACGCCGCCGCGCAACCGCTGCATCGGCTGTTCGAACAGCAGGTCGAGCGTACGCCCGATGCCGTCGCGGTTGTCTTCGATGACGCCGCGCTCACCTACGCCGAACTCAACCTGCGCGCCAACCGCCTCGCCCATCGCCTCATTGACCTCGGCGTCGGCCCCGATGCGCTCGTCGGCGTCGCCATGGAGCGCTCGCTCGACATGAGCGTCGCGCTGCTCGCGATCCTCAAGGCGGGCGGCGCCTACGTCCCCGTCGACCCCGACTACCCCGCCGAGCGCGTGCGCTTCATGATCGACCACGCGCAGCTGCGCTGGCTCCTCACCCAGCAGCATCTGCGCGACGCGCTGCCCGAGACCGACGCACACGTGCTCGTCGTCGATCGCGACTCGCTCGACCTCGATGATGACGCGGCCACGTCCAACCCCGCGCCCGCGCTCGACGGCGACAACCTCGCCTACATGATCTACACGTCCGGCTCGACCGGCCGGCCCAAGGGCGCGCTCAACACCCATCGCGCGATCACCAACCGCATCCTCTGGATGCAGCACGCCTACGCGCTCGGTGCTGACGATACGGTGCTGCAGAAGACACCCTTCAGCTTCGACGTCTCGGTCTGGGAACTCTTCTGGCCGCTCGTCACCGGTGCGCGCCTCGTGTTCGCCCGCCCCGGCGGCCAGCGCGAGACCGACTATCTGGTCGAGCTCATCGAGCGCGAACGCATCACCACGCTCCATTTCGTGCCGTCGATGCTGCGTGCGTTCCTCGACCACCCCGACCTCGACGCGCACTGCGCGTCGCTGCGCCGCGTCGTGTGCAGCGGCGAGGCGTTGCCCCACGATCTGCAGCAACGTTGCCTCGAGCGCCTGGACGTCAGGCTGTACAACCTCTACGGCCCGACCGAGGCCGCCGTCGACGTGACCGCGTGGGAATGCCGCCGCGACGATCCGCACCGCATCGTCCCGATCGGCCGGCCGATCGCCAACACCCGCCTCTACATCGTCGATGCGCAGATGCAGCCCACGCCGATCGGTGTGCCCGGAGAACTGCTGATCGGCGGCACGCCGGTCGGGCGCGGCTACCACGGCGAACCTGAACTGAGCGCCGGGAAGTTCGTCGCCGATCCGTTCTCCACCGACCCGCTCGCACGCCTCTACCGCACCGGCGATCTCGCGCGCTACCGCGCCGACGGCAACATCGAGTTCCTCGGCCGCATCGATCACCAGATCAAGCTGCGCGGCCTGCGCATCGAACCCGGTGAAATCGAGGCCGCGCTGACGTCGCACCCGCTGGTCGACGCCGCCGTCGTGGCGCTGCGCGGCGTGGACGACGGCGCGAGACTGGTCGCATGGCTGTGCTCGTCGCACCCCGAAGCCGAACTGGTCGACGCGGTGCGTGGCCACCTGCGGCAGCGGCTGCCGGATTACATGGTGCCCGCCGCGTTCGTCGTCGTGAGCGCGTTCGAGCAGCTGCCCAACGGCAAGCTCGATCGCGCCAGACTGCCCGAACCCGGCGACGGCCTGGACCACGTCGCGCCCGTCAACGCGCTCGAAGCGCAGTTGACGGCCATCTGGCAGGAAGTGCTCGGCCACGCGCGGATCAGCACGACCGCCAATTTCTTCGAGCTGGGCGGCAATTCGCTGCTGGCGACGAAGGTCGTCGCACGCATCCGTCGCGATCTGCATGCGAAGCTGGAAATCCGCAGCCTGTTCGCACTCCCCACCATTTCGAGCCTCGCGAAGCGCATCGCCGATACGCAGCCGATCGACTACGCGCCGGTGACGCCGCTGCCGGCGCAGGCAAGCTACGCGCTCTCCCCGGCCCAGACGCGGCTGTGGGTCCAGGATCGTCTCCATGCGGCGCAAGCCGGCGGGCCGCTGCCCACGTCCCTGCTGTTCGAGGGCGTGCTGGACGTGGACGCGCTCGTGCGAGCGTTCCGCGCGTTGAGCGAGCGTCACGAGATCCTGCGCACGCGTTTCGTGCTGGAAGACAACCAGCCGGTCCAGCAGGTGCTGCCGCCCGGCGAAGCCGCGTTCCCGGTCGAGGTCGTGGATCTGCAGGAGGCCGAGGACCGCGATGCCCAGGCCGCGTCGATCCAGGCAAGCGAACGGCTCGCGCCGATGGATCTCGCCGCCGGCCCGCTGTTCCGCGTCAAGCTGCTCAGGCTCTCCGAAGTCCGTCACGTCTGCATCTGCACGATGCATCACATCGTGAGCGACGGCTGGTCCACGGAGGTCCTGCTCGACGACCTGTCGGCGCTCTATGACGCATTCGTCCAGCATCGCGACGATCCGCTGCCCGCCCTCCCGATCCAGTACAAGGACTACGCCGGCTGGCTGAACCGCCTGCTCGCCGGGCCGGACGGCGCGCGCATGAAGGACTACTGGCTGACCAAGCTGGGCGGCGGCCTGCGCGCGCTGGACCTGCCGGGCGACGTCGCGCAGCCGGCCGCGCCGAGCTGGAAATCCTGGCGATTCGACCTGCCCGCCGCCGAGACGACGGCGCTGGAATCGCTCGGCAAGCGCCACGGCGCGACCTTGTTCATCGCGCTGCTGTCCGCGATCAAGGCGCTGTTCTACCGCCGTTCCGGCCAGGAGGACATCGTCGTCGGCACGCCGGTCGCGGGCCGCGAGCTGCCCGAACTCGAGTCGCAGGTCGGCCCCTACCTGAACGTGCTGGCGCTGCGCGATCGCGTCGCGGGCGACGACCGGTTCGACACGCTGCTTGCCCGCGTGCGGGACACCACCCTCGAAGCGTTCTCGCACCCGCTGTATCCGCTGGACCGCCTGCTCGACGAGCTGCACGTCAAACGCGTGGCGGGACGCAATCCGCTCTTCGACATCGGCCTGACGCTGCAGAACCAGCGGCACGGCCCCGTCGATCGCTATGCGGGACAAGTGCATATCGCGGAGCTGCCGGACCACGACCCGCAGGGCGCGGACACGGAAGCCGCGACGGACTTCTGGTTCCTGGCCGAACCGCGCGCCGAGGGCCTCGCGATCCGCGTCGTCTATCACGCGGGGCGGTTCAGCGAGGCGCTGGTGCAAGGCCTCGCCCACGAGCTGACGTCCGTGATCGGCGAAGTGCTGGCCAATCCGGGCGTTCGCATCCGGAACCTGACCCTGGGACACCGCGCGCTGCACGCCGACGCCCGCCAGCCCACCGTCGAACTCAGCGCATTCTAAGGAGCCTTCGTTGACCATTTCGTCGAGCACGCAGGTCTACCTGCGACACAACATCCAGTTCGAACCGCTGATCAACAGCTGGTACGCGTGGTATCACACGCTGCCGCCGTTGACCGCCGCCCTCAACGTGGCCGAACGGTTCCTGCCGCTGCTGAAGTCCTATGCCGCATCGCCGATGATGCATGCGGCGGCCTGCAAGGATCCCGCGATGCGCGGCGGGCCGTTCCTCGACCTGGGCGGCCAGCGCGTCGACGAAATCCGCGCGCTGATCGAGCAGACCACCCAACGCGCGACCCGGCAACTGGAACTGGCGAAGGCCTACAAGGCGTTCTCCACGCTGCTGCTGGAACAGGCCACGGGGATGGCGTCGGACCCGCTCTACCCCGAGATTCCGGAGGTGTTGAAGGGCTATGTCGAGATCTACTACGACCTGAACCACAACCCGTCCTTCCGGGTGTTCGAAAGCCTGCTGTACGCGAGCCCGTTCTATGCGCGCGATGCGCAAAGCATCGCGCTGTCGGCGATCGAGGAGCACACGCCGCGGCCGTTCATCCTCAGCACGCCCCGGCTCCGCGACGATCGCACGGTGTTCTGCAACATGGCGTTCGACGACCGCGCGCTCGACACGCTGTTCCGCATGCGCGACACGCCCGGCAGCTACGCGAAGATCGTCGACCTGATGCGCGTGGCGGAGCAGGACGAGCCGCTGTTCCGCACGTTCTTCACCGAGGAGGCGCCGGCGCCGAAACCGGATCGTTCGTTCGACGGCGACGACATCCGCATCCGCTACTACGGTCACGCGTGCGTGCTGATCCAGAGCCGCGGCGTGAGCATCCTGATCGATCCGGTGATCAGCTACGGCTACGACACCGCGCTGCCGCGCTACACGTTCGCCGACCTGCCGGACCAGATCGACTACGTGCTGATCACGCACAGCCATCACGATCACATCGTCCTCGAGACGCTGCTGCAGCTTCGCCACAAGGTCAAGACCGTGGTGGTCGGCCGCAATCTCGACGGCTTTCCGCAAGATCCGTCGATGGAACTGGCGTTGCGCAAGCTCGGCTTCGACGACGTGCTGGAAGTTCGGGATGCCCAGGAAATCAAGCTGCCCGGCGGCGCCATCACCGCCATTCCGTTCATGGGCGAACACAACGACCTGGCGATCCACAGCAAGCAGAGCTTCATGATCCGCTTCGGCTCGCGCTCGGTGCTGTGCATCGCCGATTCGTGCAACCTGGACCCGCGCCTCTACGAGCATGTGTTCCGCCTCGCCGGCAAGCCGGACACGCTGTTCGTCGGGATGGAAACCGAGGGCGCGCCGCCGTCATGGGTCTACGGCCCGCTGTTTCCGAAGGCGCTGCGGCGCGACATCGACCAGTCGCGCCGGGCGCGCGGCTGCCAGTTCGGCGAGGCCGCCGCGCTGGTGGACGATTTCGCGTTCAACGCGGCGTATGTCTATGCGATGGGTCAGGAGCCGTGGCTGAACCACCTCCTCGACAACACCTTCGACGAAAACTCGCCGAGCCACATCCAGTCCACCCAGTTCGTCGCGCACTGCCGGGCCAAGGGCATCGCGTCCGAAATCCTGTACGCGCAGAGGGAGATCGTGCTTTGTCAGAACTGAATCTCAACGCGCTCTCGACGAGCGGGCAATACCAGGAACACGTGGCGTTCTGGACCGACGCGCTCGGCCGCCTCGACGAGGATTTCCGCCTTCAGCAGGCGTGGCAGGCGTATGCGCTGCCGCTCGGCCCCGAGCCGGCCCTGACGTTCGCGCTCGACGGCGACGCGGCGCCGGTGCTGGAGAAGCTCGCCGCCGGCAACGCGCTGGGCGCGTTCGTCGTGCTGCTGGCCGCGCTGTTCCGCGTGCTGGGGCGCTACGACGGGCCGGGCAGATCGGGAGAGCGGCGGGTAGGGAAACAGTGTACGCGCTGTGTGAGATCTCGCGCGCGTCAA
>NZ_JAAGPC010000283.1:0-7902 GCF_017104595.1 Burkholderia sp. Tr-20390
GTCATCGTTCGCGTGGCCTTCCGCCCATGCGGCCTCGACCGACGCTGCACGCAGCGCTACCACGCGCAGTGGCGTGGAGCATGCCGCCGATGCCGCCGCTCCCGCTTCGGCCGTCGCAATCGCGCCGCCGGCGCCGGCGGCCGGCGAAACGCTGAGCGCCGTCAGCGTGACCGCGCAGCGGCAACCGGTCGATCCGGATACCCCGGCCGTCGTCACGTCGATCACGCGCGAGCAGATCGAGTCGCACACCAACGTCACCACCGAGGACGCGCTGAAGTACGCGCCGAACCTGATGGTCCGCAAGCGCTATATCGGCGACCGCAACAGCGTGTTCGCCGGTCGCGACTTCAACGAACTGCAGAGCGCGCGCGGGCTGGTCTACGCCGACGGCGTGCTGCTGTCGAACCTGCTCGGCTCGAGCTACGCGTATCCGCCGCGCTGGTCGCTGATTCCGCCGGACGATATCGCGCGCGTCGACGTGCTCTATGGCCCCTTTTCAGCGCTGTATCCGGGCAACTCGATCGGCTCGACCGTGCTGCTCACGACGCGCCGCCCGGAAAAGCTCGAGGCGTCGCTGTCGACGCAGTTCTTCACGCAGCGCTATCACGACGGCTACGGATTCGCGGACAGTTTCGGCGGCAATCACCAGACCGCGCGGATCGCGAACCGGGTCGGCCGGTTCTGGTTCGCGCTGTCGCTCGACCGGCTCGAGAACAACGGTCAGCCGATGCAGTATGCGAGCCCCAATTCGGCATACAACCCGAAGCTCGGCGCCGCCGTGCCCGTGACGGGCGCCGCGACCGACATCGGGCCCAATGGCAAGCCGCGGACGATCGTCGGCCCGCAGACGATCGAGCGGACCGAGCAGCTCAACGAGACGATGCGGATGGGCTATGCGTTCACCGACCACGTCGATGCAACGCTCACGCTCGGACATTGGGAGAACCATTACCGGCAGCACGGCGAAACCTTCCTGCGCGATGCGGCCGACAATCCAGTCTACGGTGGCAACGTGTCGATCGGCGGCCGGAACATGACCGTCGCGCCGAACGCGTTCGCGCCGCAGCGCGGCGACCAGGAGAACTGGCTGTATGCGCTCGGCCTGAATGGCCGGCTCGATTCCGGCTGGCGCCTGTCGGGCGTCGTGTCCGCATACGACGTGTCGCGCGACGTGCAACGCTCGGCGTCGACCGTGCAGGGCGGCGCAGGCACGCTGTTCCAGGGCGACGGCACCGGCTGGCGCACGCTCGACCTGAAGGCCGAGGCGCCGGAAGTGAAGGGCCACACGTTCACGTTCGGCTATCACTACGACAATTACTTCCTGCGCAACGTCACGTACAACACGGCCGACTGGCTGGCAGGGCCAACCACGTCGCTGTCGAGCGTCTATCGCGGCGACACGCGCACGCAGGCGCTGTTCGGGCAGGACGCGTGGCGCTTCGCGCCGGGCTGGCTCGCGACGCTGGGGCTGCGCTACGAGCGCTGGGATGCGTACGGCGGTGCGCTCGGCAATGCAACGGGCACGCTCGGCTATGCGGACCGCAGCGCGAATGCGCTGTCGCCGAAGGTCGCGTTGCAATGGGATGCGACCGACGTCTGGCGCTTCCGGCTGTCGTTCGCGACCGGCACGCGTTTCCCGACGGTCGGCGAACTGTTCCAGGGCACGATCTCGAACAACGCGATCGTCAACAACAACCCGAACCTGCGGCCGGAAAAGGCGATCGATTGGGACTTCACGGCCGAACGCGACGTCGGTGTCGGCGTCGTGCGTGCCAGCGTGTTCCAGAGCGACCTGCGCGATTCGATCTACAGCCAGACGACGGTGTCGGGCGCGACGACGGTGACCAACATCTCGAACGTCGATCGCGTGCGCGTGCGCGGCGTCGAGCTCGCGTTCAGCGGCGAGAACGTCGGTTTGAAGGGGCTCGCGATCGACGCGAACGTGTCGGCGAGCAATGCACAGATTCTTGCCGATGCCGCGAATCCCGCGTATGTCGGCTCGCGCTTTCCGCGGATTCCGCGCATGCGTGCGAACCTGCTCGCGTCGTATCGCTTCGACGAGCACTGGCTCGCGAGCGTCGGCGTGCGCTACTCGGGCCGCCAGTTCAACACGCTCGACAACAGCGACGTGAACCCGGACGTCTACGGCGGCACGAGCTCGTTCACGGTCGTCGACCTGAAGGCGCGCTACCGCGTCGACCGTCACTGGACTGCGTCGCTCGGCATCGACAACCTGACGGACCGCCGCTATTACGTGTTCCACCCGTATCCGGGCCGTACTTTCTATGGAGAACTGAAATGGTCGCTGTGAGATCGCTCGCGGCAGGCGGCGCGCTGTGGTGCGCGTTGCCGTCGCCAGCCGATGCCCGAGCGTTTGCGCGCGGCGCTCGATGCGGGATGGAGAGGGGAAATGCCGCGCATCATGTGGATCGGGCGCGATGATACACGCGAAGCGCGCAGTGGACTGCTGACGGCCGACATACTCGACGGCTGGTTGCAGCGCGCGAAGTGCTGAACGGGCCGGCGGCGCGCGGCGAGCGTGCCGCGCGCCGGCCTGATGCGAAAACGCGCCCGAAGGCGCGTGGAGAGAAGCGTCAGGCCGCTCGCTTGAATAGCCGGATCACGAACAGCAGGATCACCGCGCCGACGACCGCGACGATCACCGAACCGATGAAGCCGCTGCCGACGCTGAGGCCGAGTATCCCGGCGAGCCAGCCGCCGATCACCGCGCCGACGATCCCGACGATGATGTCGACGATCAGCCCGAAGCCGCCGCCCTTGACGAGCAAGCCGGCAAGCCAGCCGGCAATCGCGCCGATGATGAGCCACATAATCAAGCCATGAGTCATGGTTGTCCTCTCCTTGAGTGGTGTCGAAAGACCGGACGTCGGCTGTGTCGCCGCAAGCTGAATGAAGGCGGCATCGCGACCCGCCGCGCCGCCCACGCAATGTAACGCGATAGACGGGTCGGAATCGTTAAGTAATGTTATGCACCCTTAACGGGATTTTCCAGGGAATTTGTCTACATACGGCATGGCTCGCGCACGGGCAATGCGAGACGAAATGAATCTGTAAGAAAAGGCCGCCGGTGAAGCCGGTCGGCCATCGGCGTCACCGTTCGAGCATCGATGCCTGCATCCCCGTGTCGGGCAAACCGTCGCCTGCGTCGGCGATCAGCCGTGCGACGGTCGCGGGTTCGCCGATCGCTTCTATCGACAGCAGCGCGAAGCGGGCGAGAAAGAGCGACGCATCGGCTTCACCGATCCGCGTCATCGTGCGGCACAGGTCGGTGTAGAGCGTGTCGCGTTCGGTGTCCATCATCATGCGGTCTCCTGAGGATCGGTTGATGCGCCCGGGCGAAGTGCGCGTTCGAGCGCGGCGGTTACGTCGCTCGCGCGAGCGTCGTGCCAGCGGCCGAGTACGTGACCGTCCGGACGCACGAGATAGACGGTGCCGTCGCGCGCGCCGTACCTGTCGAACAGTCGGCCGTCGTCGTCATGGCCGCCGCAGGCCGGTTGCCGCGGCGCCGCATATCGCGCGAGCGTGACGAGCGCGAACGGTATCTGCGCTGCCTGCAGACGCCGTTCAAGATCGGCGAGCGTCGGATCGGGCACGCCGTCGGACGTGAAGCAGAACGCGGTGAAGCGCGGGGCGACGAGGTCGGTCAGGTGGCCGCGGCGCGTGTCGTTGCCGTGCGCCGTGTACCGCATCAGCGGACATTCGGCGAGCACCGTGCCGGGCGCTGGGCCGGCCGAAAACGTATCGCGTTCGGCTGCGTTGAGCGACGACGTCGCATACGCGATGGCGGTCGTCTGGCGCGGATTGATCAGCGAGCGCAGTGCCGGATGCCGGACCGCGAGCGACAGCACGGCCTTGCGCATCAGGTCGAACGCAAACGACGGCGGCGCCATGAACTCGGTGCTCTTCGTGCCGTAGCGCAGGTTCTCGTGCGTCGCGAACACGCGTTCGTCCGAGTAGTTGTCGAGCAGCGTGTCCGATGCGAGCCCGCGAGTCACGTACGCGAGTTTCCATGCAAGGTTGTCGGCATCGTCGATGCCCGAATTCGCGCCGCGCACGCCGAAGATCGGCACGAGATGCGCGGCGTCGCCGCAGAACAGCACGCGGCCGTGCCGATAGCGTTCGAGCGTCAGCGCATTCGCCTTGTAGATCGTGATCCAGATCGGCGACCAGTCGCCGTGCTCGCCCATCATGTCGAGCAGGTTCTGCACGCGCGGGATCACGTTCCCCGGTTTGACGGCCGCTTCGGGATCCTCATCGTCGGGCAACTGGTAGTCGATTCGCCACACGTTGTCGGGCTGCTTGTGGACGAGTACCGTCGAGCCCGGGTTTGACGACGGATCGAAGTATGCGAGCCGTTCGGTCGGCCGGTCGCTGTCGAGCGCGATGTCGACGATCACGTAGCGGCCCTCGTAGCTCGTGCCCTGCAGCGACAGGCCGAGCGCTTCGCGCATCATGCTGCGACCGCCGTCGCACGCGACGACCCAGTCGGCGTCGAGTGCGTAGCTGCCGAGCGGTGTGTCGACGTCCAGGCGCACGCCGTCCGGTTGCCGGGTCACGCCGGTGACTTTCGCCTGCCAGCGGATCTCGATGAGTTCGGGGCGGTGCAGCGCGGCGTCGAGCAGGAATTGCTCGATGTGATACTGCGCGAGATTGATCATCGGCGGCAGCTTCTGGTTTTCGTCCTGCGGCATCGTGAAATGCAGCACTTCGTCGCGACGGTAGAAGCTGCGTCCGCCGGTCCACGGCAACCCCGTGCGCAGGAAGTCGTCGAGCGCGCCGAGCCGCTCGATGATCTCGAGGCTGCGCCGCGAGATGCAGATCGCACGGCTGCCATGGCAGACCGCATCGTCGGCCTCGATCAGCACGCTACGGATGCCATGGTTCGCCAGACCGAGCGCGACGGCGAGGCCGACGGGGCCGCCGCCGACGATCGCTACGCGATGCCGGTGCGTATCGATACCGTCGTCGCACGCCGGCAGATGCGCGGGATGGCGCTCGGCGACGAACGGGTAGGGCTTGAAGTCGATATCCATTGGTGGCTTCCGGGGGAGGGCAGTTCGACGTGCACGCGCGCCGGGGCAACGCGTGCAGGCAGCCGAAGCAGTATGGAAGCCGGGCGGAAGTCCACTGTCCCCATTCCGGGTACAGCAAGCCGACCGGGATTTACCCCGATTCGGTCATCGCAGGCCGGTTCGGTTCAGGGCTGCAGGCAGAGTGCGAACAACTGGCGCTGGCTCGAGATGCCCAGGCGCCGGTAGGCGCGTTTCTGGTACGTGACGACGCTCGACGCCTTCACGCCGATCGTCTCGCCGATCTCTTGTGCGGTCTGGCCTTCGAGCACACCGCGCAGCACGTCGAGTTCACGCTTGGACAGCGCCGGGCAGGCGCTGCGCAGCCGCGCGAGCATCCGTTGCGGGATCCCGATCTGCGCGGCACCGGCGAGCGCGTAGTGATGCTTCGCTGCCTGCGCGATCAGTGGCGCGAGCGCTTCGATCACCGCGATCTCGCGCGGCTGGAACGCGCCGCTGCGATGCGCGCGGTACAAATTGATCGACAGCCAGCTCGCATCGTTGGGCTGTATCAGCAACGACAGCCGGTCGGACACGTCGGGGCCGCGATAGCAGGCCGCTCGATACGCTTCATGATCGATCTCGTCGCCGGCCTGCTGGTGCAGCAGCAGGTCGTGGCGGCGCCCGCCGCGAGGTGCGCTCGACACGATCTTCTGGTTGCCGTCGAGCGCGTAGAAGTGTCGCGCGTAGGTGTCGGCGACGTCGCGCAGGTAGCGGCCGCCGCGATGGTCGGCGACGGATAGCGTGCGCGGACGGTTGCCGAACTCGTACGCGAAGATCGTGCATTGCGTGACCGACAGCGCATCGTCGAACAGCGTCAGCACTTCGGCTGCGAATGCGTTGGGCTCGTTGCCGCCGATCGCGGCGACAAGGCGCGTCGCACGTGACACGTCCAGTTGCCCGGTGAGGTTCGGTCGCTCGAGACGCCAGGTGCGCATGATGCTCGGAAAGGGCGGAAGGGTCCGGCGATTGTAATCGGCGGCGGGCGGCGCGGGAGTCGGGTGATGCCCGCAAGCGGAGCGGACACGGAGAGAAGAAGGGCAGCGCACGATTGGGCGCCCGGAATGAGAAAAGGGCTGACAAGCATTGCTTGTCAGCCCTTTATAACTTGGTGCCGGAGATAGGAGTCGAACCTACGACCTTCGCATTACGAATGCGCTGCTCTACCAACTGAGCTACACCGGCATCAGAGAAACGAAATTATAAGGTGAAATCTGAGACCTTGGCAATAGGTTTTGCGAAATTTTTTCAGCTTGCTGCTGCTGTTTCGCGAAACGCATCGACTCGGCAAACTTCCCGCTTCGTTTCACTGCGATGCGACCCGTTGGGGTCACATCGAGAGCCGCGATTCTACGTACGTCGCGCGACACTGTCTAGTGCTGCAGTGCAAATTTATTGCTTTTCCTGATGGTAGCCCGTCACGCGCTCGACTTCGTTCTTCGAACCGAGGAACACCGGGACGCGCTGATGCAGGCCCGTCGGCTGCACTTCCATGATGCGCTGCGTGCCGGTCGTCGCGGCGCCGCCTGCCTGTTCGACGATGAACGACATCGGGTTCGCTTCGTACATCAGGCGCAGCTTGCCCGGACGATCGGGCGTGCGCTTGTCGGCCGGGTACATGAAGATGCCGCCGCGGTTCAGGATCCGGTGCACGTCGGCCACCATCGATGCGATCCAGCGCATGTTGAAGTTGTCGCCGCGCGGGCCGTCCTTGCCGGCGTTCAGCTCGTCGACGTAGCGCTTGACCGGGTCGTACCAGTGGCGCGCGTTCGATGCGTTGATCGCGTACTCGCGCGTGTCGGCCGGGATTTGCATGTTGCTCTGCGTGAGCACCCACGAGCCGACTTCGCGGTCGAGCGTGAAGCAGTTCACACCGTTGCCGGTCGTCAGCACGAACACCGTCTGCGGGCCGTACACGGCGTAGCCGGCCGCAACCTGCTGCGTGCCGGGTTGCAGGAACGATTCCTCGGTGGCCTGCTTGCCGTCCGGGCAGCGCAGCACCGAGAAGATCGTGCCGATCGACACGTTCACGTCGATGTTCGACGAGCCGTCGAGCGGATCGAACACGAGCAGGTACTCGCCGCGCGGGTAGTTCGCCGGGATCGGGAAGAACGTTTCCATTTCTTCCGATGCCATCGCGGCGAGGTTGCCGCCCCATTCGTTCGCGTCGAGCAGGATTTCGTTCGACAGGATGTCGAGCTTCTTCTGCACTTCGCCCTGGACGTTCTCGCTGCCGGCGGTGCCGAGCGCTTCGCCGAGCGCGCCCTTCGACACGTTGTAGCTGATCGCCTTGCATGCGCGCGCGACGACTTCGATCAGCAGGCGCAGGTCGGCGGGGAGGTTGTTGGTCTCACGTTGCTGTTCGATCAGGAACTTCGACAGCGTGGTGCGGCGGGCAATGGACATGACAGACTCCAGAAGGCCAAAAGAATCCTTGAATAGCCGCAATTTTACCCGCCGCGCCTCCCGTGCCACCGGCTTTTTTCGTCCGGTTACATGACCGGGCGGCCGTCCCGGCCCGGTTTCCCAGGGTTGGAAACCGGCGGGACGCGCTTGACGCCAACGGCAGGCGGCGCGGTCGGCCCTCGCGATTGCGCGCGGTTCCAGCAGTCTTCACACCATAAAAAAGCCGGTGCCGCGACGAGCGGCACCGGCTGTATCGCGCAGGCGATGGCGTTACGCGAGCGCCTTCTCGACGATCTCGCGCACGTCACGCGATTTCGCGCCGGCGGCGACCTGCTCGAGCGCTTCGCGCATCCGGTCGCGCAGCGCCGGCGTGAAGCGGCGCCACAGTTCGAGCGAGCGGGCGAGG
>NZ_JAAGPC010000284.1:0-7655 GCF_017104595.1 Burkholderia sp. Tr-20390
TGGCGCGGCGCTGGAGCCGGGTGTCGTACCGCCGGGTGCGGGGGCCGCAAAATGACACGCGGGGCGATGGGCGCCCGCCACGCGCGCGGCGTCGTGTCCCTCGAGTTCGTGCTGATGCTGCCGTTCCTGCTGATGGTGCTGATCGGCATCATCGACACGAGCCTGCTCCTGTGCGACAAGGCCGTCATCACGAACGCGAGCCGCGAGGCGGCGCGCGCCGGCGTCATGCTGCGCGTGCCGATGCTGACCACGACGCAGATCGCCAACATCGCGCAGACCGCGATGCAGAACAGCCTGATCACCGGCGGCACCGCGACGACACCGGCGGTGACCGTGACGCAGGCGAACGGCACGACGTCGGGCACCGCGCTGACGGTGACGGTGACCTACACGTATTCGGGGCTCGTGCTGGGCTCCGCGTTCAGCGCGCTCACTGGCCCGGTGACGGTCTCGGCGACGTCGGTGATGCTCTATGAATGACATGACCGCCACGCCACCCGTCGGCGCCGAACGGCAGCGCGGTTCGGTCGCGCTGTTCTTCCTGCTGTTCCTGATTCCGCTGCTGTCGTTCGGCGCGCTGGCGATCGACATCGCGTGGGTGGTCACGGTGAACAACCAGTTGCAGAACGCGGCCGACGCGGCCGCGCTCGCGGGGGCCGATGCGATGATGTCGCCGAGCGGCGGCGCGGTGAACTGGTCGCAGGCCGCGCCGGCGGCGAATGGCGTGATCGCGCAGAACTCGGCGGCCGGCGCGGCGCTGTCGACCGGCACGGTGACCACCGGATACTGGAACGTGACGCGCAACCCCGCCTCCATGCAGCCGACGACCATCACGCCGGGCCAGTACGACGTGCCGGCGGTGCAGGTCACCGTGTCGCGCGCGCCCGGCGTGAACGGCGGCTCGATTCCGCTGCTGCTCGGCGGACTGCTGGGGATCCCCGGCGCATCCGACAGCGCGACCGCCGTGGCGGTGCTGGCGGCGCCGGGCGGGGTCGGGGCCGGCGGGCTGTTTCCGGTCGCGATCGACCAGTGCGTGTACAACCTGTACTGGAACGCGTCGACCAACCAGCCGCTGATCAATCCGCTGACGGGCCAGCCGTTCGAATTCTCGATCACGAACGGCCAGATCTACGGCCTGCTGTGCATGGGCGGGCAGTGGACGTCGTTCCAGTCGAGCGCGACCGACACGACGACGATGGGCGGCCTGATGACAACCGGCAATCCGACGACGCTCAACATCGGCGACACCATCAATCTCGCGACCGGCGTGAAGGCGACGCTCTATACGTCGGTGCCGGTCGGCGCGACGGTGGTGCTGCCGGTCGTCACGCAGACGGCGACCAGCACCTCCGTGCCGATCGTCGCGTTCGCGCCGTTCCATATCGACGTGTCGCTGGGCGGCACATACAAGTATATCCAGGGCCATTTCGTCGCCGGCGTGAAGATGACCGGCGTCGCGACCGGCGTCGGGCCGTACTACGGCATCTACGTGCCGCCGCGGCTCGCGTTCTGAGCCTCCGGGCCGGCGCGCCGCAGCAGCACGAGGAGCGCGAACAGCGTCACGACCGGGCCGATCTGCGGCCCTTGCAGCCACGGGTTCAGGTATTCGACGGCCGGCAGCAGCCACATGAGCGCGATCGCGGTCTGCTCGCCGCGCAGCCAGCCGTCCTGCCAGCCGATCGCCAGCAGGCACGCGATCGCGATGCCGAGCCAGGCGAGCTCGTAGTGCCACACGTACGGGTTCGCCGCGAGCGTGGCGACGGCCTGCACCGCCGCGCGCAAGCGGACGTCGCGTGAGCGTGTCCACACGATGCAGGCGGCGGCGATCGCCAGCGCCGCGATGCACGCTTGCGCGGCATACGCGGCGCCAGGCGGCAGGCCCGCGAGGCGGAGCGCGGCGAACGGCGCCGGCGACGCGAGCCAGAACACGATGCCTTGCTCGAGGAGGAGCGTGCGCGCGAGCGCCGTGCCGGCGACGAACAGGCGTAGCGATTCGACGCCGCAGATCAGGATGCTCAATGCGGTGAACGCGGCGGTGGTGAGCGCGGCCCACGCGATCGTGCGCCAGGCGCGCGTGGCGACCAGCACGAACGGGAACAGCAGCGCCATCTGCGGCTTCGCCGACAGCAGGCCGATGCAGAGGCCGGCCCACATCGGCCGACGGTCGGCCCAGCAGACGGCCAGCGCCGCGCACGACGCGGTGAGGAACGCGTTCTGCCCGAACATCCCGGTGACGAACACGCACGGGGCGGCGAGCAGCGCGAACGCGCCGACGCGCCGCAAGCCGGGGAGCGCGCCGAGCCCCGATACGCGCGAGGCGGCGAATCCGAACACGACGATGCCGAACGCGACGAACAGCGGGTAGCCGACTGCATAGGGCAGCAGCGCCAGCGGCGTCACGAGCAGCAGGTTGGTGGGCGGGTACAGCCACGCGACGAGGTCTTCACGGCGGAACTGCGGGAACAGCTCGGCCGCCAGCCGCGAGAAGGTCGGCAGATCGTACGCTTGCCACGGCGAGCCGTGCAGCATCACGTACGACGCCGACCAGAACACCGCGTAGTCGGGGCCCGGGCGCGACGGTGCGGTGGCGGGCGCGTGACGGACGACGGCGATCCAGATCGCGACGAACAGCGCGTAACACACGAGCGCGACCGCGCTGTACGCCACGACGCGCCGGGGCGTCAGCCATGCGCGGGCGGCAGGGGCCGCCGCTCGGATCGCTTGTCGGGGGAGATCCATGCGTCGTGCGCGCGGTTACTTGATGGACGCTTTCCGCGCGGCGCCGTGGCCGGTCGCGGCGGGCTGCGCCGTCCGGCGGCGGGCCGCGTGCGTGCGCTTGAGCGGAAACTGCAGCAGCTGCGACGCCGGATGCGCGGCGGCGTCCCGCTGCGCGTGATAGCGCCGCCGCACGAGATAGACCGGTCGCTGCTTGGACTCGTGATAGATGCGTCCGAGATATTCGCCGATCACGCCGATGCCGATCAGCTGGATGCCGCCGACGAACAGCATCACGGAGATCAGCGACGCATAGCCGTGCACGGGGTTGCCGAACAGCAGCGTGCGCATGACGATGAACGCGCCGTAGATGAACGACAGCGCGGCGAACGCGAGGCCGATGTAGGTCCACACGCGCAACGGCACGGTGCTGAAGCTGGTGATGCCTTCGAGCGCGAAGTTCCAGCGGCGCCAGCCGGAGAATTTGGAGCGGCCGCCGCTGCGCGGCGCGCGCGTGTATTCGATGAGCTCGATGCGATAGCCGACCCACGCGAACAGGCCTTTCATGAAGCGCCGCCGCTCGGGCAGCGCGCGCAGCGCGTCGACGACCTGGCGGTCCATCAGGCGGAAATCGCCGACGTTTTCGGGCATCTCGACTTCGGAGAGATGGTTGTGCACGCGGTAGTAGAGCGCGGCGGCCACGCGCTGTATCAGCGGGTCGCACCTGCGGTCGGTGCGCTTCGCGGCGACGACCTCGGCGCCGGCGAGCCAGCGCTCGACCATCGCGGGGATCAGCGCGGGCGGGTCCTGCAGGTCGGCGTCGATCAGGATCACGGCGGTGCCGGCGGCTTCGTCGATGCCGGCGGTGAGCGCGGCTTCCTTGCCGAAGCGCCGGGTGAGATCGACGATGCGCACGCGTGGGTCGCCGGCGGCGACGTCGATCAGCCGGCCGAGCGTGTCGTCGCGGCTGCCGTCGTTGATGCAGACGATCTCGAAACGGACCGACTCGACCGATTCGAGGATCGGCAGCGTCGTGGCAAAGAACGCGTCGATGGCTTCTTCCTCGTCGTGGAACGGCACGACGAGCGAGACCAGTGGTTTTCTGGCATGCGCGGACATACGTCCCCCGAGAGATCCGGCCTGCGCTGCGCCGTATGGATCCGGTCGTCGCCGGCGGCAGGCCGGACGACTGGCGTTCTGAACATTGTAGGCAGGAATCGGGAATTCGTAACACGAATCGATGCCGGCACGGCAATGCGCGCGCGGACGCCAGGTCGACTGGCCGGACGTTGAGGCCGGCGGCGTTGTGCCGCGCGAGCGCGACCCGGTGCGCGATTGCCGGGCGCGGCGCCCGGCGACCGGCTCAGGAGGCCCGAACGACCGCGGCGCGCGTGCCGCGGCGTGCAAGCCGGGCGCGCCGCAGCAGCACGAGCAACGCGATCGTCGTCACGAGCGGCCCGATCTGCGGCAGATGCAGCCACGGATTCAGAAACTCGTACAAAGGGAGCGCCCACAGGACGGCCACGAGACTTTGCTCGCCGCGCAGCCAGCCGTCCCGCGAGCCGATGGCGATCATGCAGGCGATCGGGATGCACAGCCAGGACAGTTCGTAGTGCCAGAGATAGGGATTCGCGGCGAGCATCGCGATGACCAGCATGGCGCCGCGCAGCCGCGCATCCCGGTGGCGGTGCCAGACGACGCACGCGGCCGCGATCGCGATCGCGGCGATGGCGGCTTGCCCGGCATAGGCGAGCGTCAGCGGCAGGCCGGCGAGACGAAACGCCGCGAACGGCGTCGGCGACGCAAACCAGAACGCAACGCCATGCTCGATGATCAGTGCACGCAGCGCGCCCGCGTTCTGCGTAAAGAGGTGGAGCGATTCGATGCCGCCCTTCGCGATGCCCAGCGCGGTGAAGGCGGTCGCGAACGCCGCGGCCCACGCGAACGCGCGCCACGCGCGCGCGGCGATCAGCACGAACGGGAACAGCAACGCCAGCTGCGGCTTGACCGACAGGAGCCCGATGAAGAAGCCGGCCAGCATCGGCCGACGGTCGACGAAATGCACGGCGAGCGCCGCGCACGCCGCGGTCAGCATCGCGTTTTGCCCGTACATCGCGGTGACGAACACACCCGGGCACGCGAGCAGCGCGAGCCAGCCGACGCGTTTCGCGCCGGGCGTCGCCGCGAGCCCCGACACGCGCCAGGCCGCTACCCCGAGCAGCACGATGCCGAGCGCGACGAACAGCGGATAGCCGACCGCATAGGGCAGCAGCGCGAAGGGGGCGGCCACCAGCAGATACGTGGGGGGATACAGCCACGGCAGGAACGCATAGCGGGCCGCGGTCGGGAACAGGCCGACGAGCACCCGCGAGAACGCGGGGACATCGTAGATCTGCCACGGCGAACCGTGGAACATCAGGTGGGACGCGGACCAGAACACCATGAACCCCGAGCCCGGGCGGAACACGCCCGGGTCGGTCGAGTGGAAGCCGATCCAGACCAGGATCGTCATGAACAGCACGCCGACCGTCAGCATGACCGTGCTGTACAGCGCGACGCGTCCGGGCGTCAGCCAGACACGGACAGGGCGTTCGTCGTCTTGGATCGATGAGGTGGAAATATCCATGCGGCGCTACTTGACCGACAGATTGCGCGCGACCGCCGCGCTCGCGACGGCCGGCTGCCGTCGCCGGGCCGCGGCGACGCGCCGGACCGGGAACGGCAGCAGCTTCGCGGCGTCGGGCTGCGCGGCGTGTCGCGCCGGGTGCTGGCACACCAGCGCGTCGGCGCGGTAGCGCCGCCGCACGAGATAGACCGGCCGCTGCTTGGATTCGTGATAGATGCGTCCGAGGTATTCGCCGATCACGCCGATGCCGATCAGCTGGATGCCGCCGACGAACAGCATCACGGAGATCAGCGACGCATAGCCGTGCACGGGGTTGCCGAACAGCAGCGTGCGCATGACGATGAACGCGCCGTAGATGAACGACAGCGCGGCGAACGCGAGGCCGATGTAGGTCCACACGCGCAACGGCACGGTGCTGAAGCTGGTGATGCCTTCGAGCGCGAAGTTCCAGCGGCGCCAGCCGGAGAATTTGGAGCGGCCGCCGCTGCGCGGCGCGCGCGTGTATTCGATGAGCTCGATGCGATAGCCGACCCACGCGAACAGGCCTTTCATGAAGCGCCGCCGCTCGGGCAGCGCGCGCAGCGCGTCGACGACCTGGCGGTCCATCAGCCGGAAATCGCCGACGTTTTCGGGCATCTCGACTTCGGAGAGATGGTTGTGCACGCGGTAGTAGAGCGCGGCGGCCACGCGCTGCATCAGCGGGTCGCACCTGCGGTCGGTGCGCTTCGCGGCGACGACCTCGGCGCCGGCGAGCCAGCGTTCGACCATCGCGGGGATCAGTGCGGGCGGGTCCTGCAGGTCGGCGTCGATCAGGATCACGGCGGTGCCGGCGGCTTCGTCGATGCCGGCGGTGAGCGCGGCTTCCTTGCCGAAGCGCCGGGTGAGATCGACGATGCGCACACGCGGGTCGCCGGCGGCGACGTCGATCAGCCGGCCGAGCGTGTCGTCGCGGCTGCCGTCGTTCACGCAAACGATTTCGAAGCGTGTGGTGTCGATCGATTCGAGAATGGGAAGGGTGGTCGCGAAGAATGCGTCGATCGCTTCCGCCTCGTCGTGGAAGGGTACGACGAGCGATACCAGTGGCTTTCGGGTGTGCCTGGACATATGTCCCCCCGTGAAATCCGGTCTGCGCCGCATTGTCTGGTCCGGTTGTCGCCGACCTTGCGGAAACGGGTCCGGATCGGCGCAATTCTTGTGTGTATTCTGTTTGTAATGTCCTCGTCCGCTTGCCGCGAACCGCGGCGGCAAGCGGTCAGATCATTGTACGCACGAATGACGGGGCGGTGACAGCGTGCGCGGGTTTGCTCGGGGCAGGGATTTCAGCGATAGGGCAGCGCGCGGCGGCGCCATTCGCCGCGATGCGCACGCTCGTCGCGGCGACGTTCGGCGACGACGTGCCCGACCTCGACATGGCGCGCCCACGCTGATCGTAGCCACGTGCGGCAGCGTTCAGGCCGATACGTTGCGGATCGCGATCGATGCGACGTCGACGCGCCGCGGCAGGATCGCGTCGGCCGCCGCGCGGTCGGCGACACGCTGCAGCACGTCGATGTCCGCGCCGCTGAGGCTGCGCTGCGCGAGCGCGGCCCGTCGTGCGATGTCGGTGGCCGCGTCGGGCGGCAGGCGCGTGAGCGACGCATAGACGCTCGCATAGTCGGCCGGATGCGCGAGCGCCCATTGGCCCGCGCGGGCGAGCCGCGCCAGCACGTCGGCGAGCGCCGCGCGCTTCGCGCGATCGTCGAGCGTCTCGACCGGCGACGTCAGGAACGCCAGCCCGGAATTGATGCCGCTGCCGTCGCGGACGATGCGCGCGCCGCGCCGGACCGCATGCCCGTAGTACGGATCGAACGTCGCCCAGATGCCGATCCGCTTCGCCTCGAACGCGGCGAACGCATCGACGGGCAGCACGAAGCGCACGTCGACATCGCCCGGCGCGAGGCCGTGTTCGCGCAGCGCGCCGTACAACTGGTACTGCGAGATGCTGCCGCGCGCGGACGACACGACGACGGTTTGCCCTTTCAGGTCGGCGACGGTGCGGACCGGCGAATCGGGCTGCACGACGATGCCGAGCGACGTCGGCGAGCCGACGCGCGTCGCGACGATCCGCAACGACGGGTCGCCGAGCGCGGCGGTCAGCACGGGCAGGTCGCCGGCCGGCGCGAGATCGATCGCCCCTGCGCGCTGCGCCTCGAACAGCGGCGCGGCACCCTGGAAATTGGCCCAGCGGAACCGGTACGGCGTGCCGTCGAGCACGTGCGCGGCTTCCGCGAGCGCGCGCAGGCCGCCGGCCTGGTCGCCGAGCACGAGCGTCACG
>NZ_JAAGPC010000285.1:0-7536 GCF_017104595.1 Burkholderia sp. Tr-20390
TAGGCTGCGCCGGCAGCCGCCGCGCCGGCGAAGGCCGCGGCGGCCAGCGATGCCGCCGTGCAGGTCGCGCAGAATGCCGCGTCCGCGGCATCCGCCGCGCAACCGGCCACGATCGTCAACGACGACGCAGCTTCCCGAACCGTTGCATCCGCATCGTCCGCGTCCGCCGCGGACAACAGCCGCCTGTCGCGAGCGCTCGCCAATGGCGCCGACGACGCATCGGGTGCGGCCACGGCCGGTGCGGCGGCCGCCGCCGCTGCCGCGACGACCAAAACCGCGAAGGCCGACGCCGCCAAGGCCGACGCCGCGAAGGGCGCGAAGGTCGCCGCGCACGGCAAGACCGATACGAAGGCCGACACGAAAGCCGAGGCCCGCAAGCGTCACAAGGAACAGCAGGCCGAGCTCGCGCAGGCGAAGAAGCATCGCGACGCGACGCCGGCCCGTACCGCGAAGGCGGGCGGCAAGGACGATCCGGATGCGGATCTGCTCGCGGCGCTCGTCGCGCGCACGAAGCCGGCCGACAAGAAGCTCGCCGCGCAGAAGGCGCAGGCCGTGCCGACCAAGACGGCCGCGACGACCGGCTCGCTGGCGTCGCGTGTGAAGGAGTGTTCGGAGCGCGGTTTCTTCGAGGATCAACTGTGCCGCTGGCGCGTCTGCGATGGTCACTGGGGCAAGGATCCCGCGTGCCCGAGCGCCGCGCAGTCGGAGACGCGGCAGTAACGCGTCCTGCGCGTGTCGACCCGCCGCACCTGCGCCGCCCGTTGGGCGGCGCGTTGCTTTTGGGGGCCGCGGAATCGGACGGTATGATGCGGCGTGACGCTGTCACCGGCGCGTCATGCCCGTCGGGCATACGTCTCCTTTCCATTTCCGGCGCGGGCGCGCGACCCGTTTTGCGCGGCGCGCCGTGTGCAGCACGACCTTCGACACGATGGACCTGATCGTACAGACTTACGGCGCCGATACGTCCGGCATGGTGTGCGGATTCCGCTTCGTTCCCGGCGGCTCCGGCGCGACGCTCGATGCGGACTCGGCTGCCGCGTGGCTGCGCACGTGCCGCGAGCATGCTGCGGCGTCGGACGATTTCGTCTGGCTGCACTTCAATCTCGCGCACGGCGCGAGCGAGCGCTGGATGCGCACGCATCTCGAGCTGCCCGACAGCTTCTTCGAATTCCTCCACGAAGGCTCGCGCTCGACGCGCATCGAGCAGGAAGACGGCGCGCTGCGCGCGATCGTGAACGACGTGATGTTCAACCTCGAACTGACGCCGTCGGAGATCGCGACGCTGTTCGTCCACGTCGAGCGGCGCATCATGGTCACCGCGCGGCTCAAGCCGCTGCGCTCGGTCGACACGCTGCGCGCATGCGTGCGCGACGGCGAGCAGTTCAGGTCGCCCGCGGAGCTGCTCGTGCACCTGCTGCGCGACCAGGCCGACCTGCTGATCCAGATCATGCGGCGCACGAGCGTCGACGTCGACCGCATCGAGGATCGCTTCCTGTCGCAGCGGCTCACGTCGAGCCGCATCGAGCTCGGCGCGATGCGCCGCACGCTGACGCGCCTGCAGCGCATGCTCGCGCCCGAGCCCGGGTCGATCTTCCGGCTGCTCGCGAAGCCGCCCGCGTGGCTGCATCTGGAAGACGTGCAGGAGCTGCGCGAATCCACCGAAGAGTTCTCGCTGGTGCTCGCCGATCTGGCCGGGCTCAACGAGCGGATCAAGCTGTTGCAGGAAGAGATCGGTTCGCGTCTCGACGAGCAGAACAACCGTACGCTGTTCACGCTGACGCTCGTGACCGTGATCGCGCTGCCGATCAACATCGTCGCCGGCTTCTTCGGGATGAACGTCGGCGGCGTGCCGTTCTCGGAGAACAAGCACGGCTTCTGGCTGATGGTGCTGCTCGTCGCGGGTTTCACGGCGCTCGCCGCGTGGTGGGCGTTCCGCCGGCGCGATGATCGCTAGCGCCACCGGCGCCGCATCGACACGTCAGCGCAGCAGCGCGATCACGCGTTCGCCGATCACCATCCCGAGCAGGCCCACGAGCGCGACGAGCGGCGGGGCGGGCGAGCGCACGTGCAGCAGTGCGTACACCACGCCGACGCCGAGGCCCACCGCGAGCGAAGTCACGTAATCCATCATGGCAGTCTCCCGTGTGGTCCGGCGTCAGGGCTTGAGGATGACGCGCTCGCGCGCACCGGCCAGCACCGCGCGATACGCGTCGTGTGCGCGCTCGAGCGGGTACACGTAGTCGTCGCCGATCGGGAACGGGCGCAGCGTGCCGTTGCCGAAGCCGGGCGCGAGCGTGTCGAGGATCTGCGCGACCGTGGCGCCGCCGAGCTGCAGCGAATCGACGCCCACGAACGTGTGCTGGCCGCGATAGAACGCGAAGATGTCGAACGGCACGCTGCGGTCGATCGTCGAGATGAAGATCTGCCGCGCGCCGATCGCCATCGACGCGTTCGCCGCTTCGAAGTACGGGCTGCCCACCGTGTTGTAGACGATGTCCGCGCCGTGGCCGCCGGTTGCCGCGCGCACCGCGTCGGCCACCGGTTCTTTTGACGCGTCGATCATGTGCACGTCGCCCGATGCGTGGCCGCGATAGCCGCCGGCGCTGCGCTCGACGCCGATCACGGTCGCGCCGTGCGCGCTCGCGAGCTGGATCGCCGCCTGGCCGACCTTCCCGTTCGCACCGAACACGAGCACGACATCGCCGGCCGTCGGCATGCCGGCGCGGCGCAAGCCTTCGTACGCGGTGACGAACGGCACGCCGATGCCGGCCGCTTCGTCGAGCGTCAGCACGGCGGGCTTGCGGCGCACCAGCGGCGCATCGAGCACGAGCCATTCCGCGTGCGAGCCGTCGCGATGCACGCCGAGATCGCCGCCCGAGCCCCACACCGGCGCGCCGATCCAGCCGTCCGGGCCGCTGCGCACGATGCCGGCCCAGTCGCGCCCGGGCGTGCGCGGCCATACCGCGTGCGGCATGCGGCCGAGCGCGGCTTTCACGTCGCTCGGGTTCACGCCGGCCGCGCGCACCTCGATCAGCATCTGGCCGTCGGCCGGGACGGGCGGGTCGATTTCCCTGACGCGCGCGTCGAGCGACTCGATGTCGGCGGCGGGGGCGTCGAAGCGGATGCTGCGCATGATGATCTCCGTGGCGGATGGCTGTCGCGCGGCCCGATAGGGCGGTGCGTGCAGCGAGTGGAAAGGATGCATGCAGTCTAGTCGGCCCGGTTTGACGCGGAAACGCGCAAAGGCGGATGATTGCTTTGCGTTGAACGCATAGCCAATTTCGAAGGCACCGAATGGACGACTTTCTTTCCCCGCATCTGGCGCTGTTCGTCGACGTGGTCGACCAGCAGAGCTTCTCGGCTGCCGCGCGCCGGCTGGGTGTCGCCGCGTCGTCGGTCACGCGGCGCATCGACCGGCTCGAGACGCAGCTCGGCATCCGCCTCCTGCATCGCACCACGCACGCGTTGCGGCCGACCGAGGCCGGGCAGTTGCTGTACGGGCGCGCGACGCGGATGCTGGCCGAGCTGCGCGGCCTGCAGGAAGACCTGCACAGCCAGCACGACGAGCCAAGCGGGCTGCTGCGCGTCGACTGTCCGGCGCCGTTCGGCCGCCGGCATCTGATGGCTGCGCTGGCTGCCTTCATGCAGCGTCATCCGGCGCTGCAGGTCGACCTGGTGCTGACCGACAGCATGGTCGACCTGCAGGGCGCGCGGCTCGGCTCCGACGTCGATCTCGCGGTGCGCATCGGCCCGCTCGAGGACACGCGCTTCGTCGCGACCGTGCTGGCGCCGCAGCGGCGCGTGCTGTGCGCGAGCGCGGCGTATCTCGCGCGGCGCGGCGAACCCGAGTCGCCCGACGCGCTCGCCGGCCACGATTGCCTCGCCTGGCACGGTGCGCCGCCGCCGGGCGCATGGCGCTTCGGCGAGCGTCGCCACGTGCCGGCGCAGCCGCGGTTTCGCAGCAATCATTCGGAAGCGTTGCTCGAAGCCGCGATCGACGGGCTCGGTCTCGCGCACCTGCCGACCTGGCTCGCGGGCGACGCGCTGCGCGACGGGCGCTTGCGCGCGGTGCTGCCGCGGTTCGCGGCGGCACCGGAGCCGGCGACGATCCACGTGTTGCGCCAGCAGGCGCGCGGCACCGCGCGCGCGTCGCGGCTCGTCGCGTTTCTCGCGACGTGGTTCGCGCAGCCGGCGTGGGATGCCGCGTGGGCATGACGGCGGGCGGGTGCCCGTGCCGAAAGAAAAAAGGGCCTCGCATGCGAGGCCCGTCAAAGGTCGGAGAAACCGGTACGCCGGCCGGCAGCCGCAGGCTGCGCGGCGCCGGCCGGAGGCGCACCGTTACTGCGTCACTACCTTGCGCGGCTTGAAGATGCCCTGGTAGTGCAGTGCCGGGCGTTCCTTCGTCACCGGCTCGAGGCCGCCGAAGGTCGGCGTCTGGCGCAGCTTCATCGCGGCCGGCGAAGCGACCGAGCCGATCGACGTCGAGCGCGAGGCCGGCGCGAGGTTGTTCGCGACGAGCAGTGCGGCCTCGCTCTTCAGGTTCGCGAGCAGGACCGGATCGGTCGAGCCGTTGACCTGCGTGAGCAGCCCGCTCCAGGCCGCGTCGCTGTAGTTCACGACGTAGTAGTCGAGCCCGCTCGGGTCGGCGACCACGCCCGAGCAGCCGTCGACGCGCGTTTGCGTCTGCGTGTCCTTCAGCGCGAGCGTCGTGCGTTTCGCGAGACCCTGGCCGTACGCGAGCGTGATCGGCACCGTCCATTGCAGGCCCGGATACGCGTTCTTGTTCGGGAACGGCTGCTGTTTCAGCGTGATGACCGTCTGGTTCTTCGTCAGGTCGCACTGCGTGTCGAGCGAGATCAGCGGCACGCCGGTCTGGCGGACGTAGCTGTCGCCGATCGCGCCGATCGCCTGGCCGCTTTCCTTCGAGAGCGCATCCCACAGACGCTTCGGCGTACCGTTGCCGAACGAGTAGTCGACCAGGTACTGCTGCAGACCCTTACGCAGCGTCTGTTCGCCGAGATAGTTCTCGAGCGTCTTCAGCACGTGGCCGCCCTTGTCGTACGTGAACGCGCTGGCGCTCAGCACGAAGTCGTTCGACGCCCAGCCGTTGAAGTTCGGTGCGACCGGGAACGCGTTCGGGCCGATGTCACGATTGATCACGCGGTACTTGTTCTTCACCTGGTCGAGCCAGCTGAACTCGTCGGGGAAGAACTGGATCGTCGTCTTCGTCTCGAAGAACGTCGCGAACGACTCGTTGAGCCACACGTTGTCCCACCAGTCGGCCGTGACCAGATCGCCGAACCACTGGTGCGCGACTTCGTGCGTCAGCACCTCGTTGCCGTAGTGCGACATCGGCTGGCCCGGCTGCGGCAGGATGTCGTCGGCGAACTCGAGGATCGATCCCCAGTTCTCCATCCCGCCGAAGTTCAGGTCCTTCTGCTCCTTGAACGCGTCGTTCGCGGCCACCGTGTCGAACTTCGTGAGCGGCAGCGCGATGCCCGTGTAGCGGTAGTAGAAGTCGAGCGCCTGCTTGGTGCGGTCCATCGCCGGCTTCGCCCAGTCGCTCATGCCCGGCGGCGTGAACACGCGCAGGTGCAGGCCGCCCTTGCCGCCCGGCAGCGGGCTCGTGAAGTCGTCCTCGTAGGTGTCGAACAGGCCGCCGCCGAAGAACAGCAGGTACGACGGCATCGGCGGGGTCTTCTCGAACTGCACGAGCTTGTAGCCGCCGCCGACGTTGGTCGACGGTTTCTCGGCCGCGTTCGACACGACCCGCCAGCTTTGCGGCACTTCGGCCGTCACTTCATAGGTCGGCCGGAATGCCGGTTCGTCCCAGCCGGGGAACCACTGGCGCGACAGGTTGGTTTCGCCTTGCGTGAGGATCGCGCCGCTCGTCTTGCCGTCGGTGCCCTTCAGGTCGACGCGGAAGACGCCTTCCGCGGCCGAGCAGCCCGGGTACGGATCGTTGCCGCAGCTGCCGCCGGTGTGGTTGACCGGATCGTCATACGACTTGAAGTTGATGATGCCCGACCATTCCATGTGCAGCGAATAGTTGCCCGGCGAGATCGTGCCGCTCACGGGGCGCAGCTGGTAGAAGTCGCCCTTGTCCTGCGGCGTCGCGATCAGCTGGATGTTGCCCGGCTGCAGCGTGATGCGGCCGTTCGTGAACTTGATCCGGTGGCCGGCGATTACGATGTTGTTGACCGGCTTCAGCACCTTGATCTCGACGTCGGCGCGGCCGTCGAACGCGTTCAGCGCGTCGTTCGGGCGGAACCACAGCCGGTAGTTCACGGGTACCACGGTGTCCGGCAACTCGACAGGCGAGACGCTCTTGTCGACGTTGGATGCGCTCGGCGGCGCGGTGACGGTGGGCGACGAGCCCGAGTGCGGCGCGCCGGCGGAGCTGAGCGCGGACGCCGAGCCCGCGCCGCCGTCGTCGCCGCCGCACCCGGCTAGCGCGAGCGCGGCGACGATCGGCAGATAACGCATCTTGCGAATGTTGATCGACATGACTGAAACCTCGATTGTTGAAAGAATCGTTCAGTGCTGCGAAAACGCCGGCAAAAACAATCCCCTCGCCGTTAATCAACAGCGATGAAAATGCCAATGACGGATTATTCGAAAAGACGGCGGCCGACTACGTGAAGGTAATCATGGTTTACTGCCCCCTCTGGATTTCCGGATGTCGGTTAACTTGCCGGTTCAAAATGGCCGGGCGCGTGTTGTACTGAATTGATTTCGCGCGCACGACACGGAGCCGCACGCCCTGGGCGGGCGTGCTTTCCCCTTTGAACAGACGACCTACGGGGCTGGCCGGGCCTCGTCGCAGGATGGCAGGAAGGCGTGTCGCCGTTCCGTAAAATCACCGTCATGCGGCTTCAAGGTTTGTCGGCTTGCTCGAAGGATGCGTAAATA
Source organism: Burkholderia sp. Tr-20390 (assembly GCF_017104595.1). NCBI lineage: Bacteria > Pseudomonadati > Pseudomonadota > Betaproteobacteria > Burkholderiales > Burkholderiaceae > Burkholderia > Burkholderia sp. Tr-20390. The sequence continues at coordinate 6,913 of NZ_JAAGPC010000285.1, forward strand.
TACTTGATGGTTTTAGGTAAAGGAAACGAAAAATTTAGAAATTGCATCGATTGAATTCGCCGTGCTTCATTGAATGCTGGGAAGCATTAATGCGCTTTCCATTCGACATTTATTTTCGTAGTTTTAATCTATTAACGATCTCGCGGGACTGCGAAAACTACGAAACCCGGCGTGCCGGGGCGTGCTCGGTACAATGCAGCGACGACAAGCTCACCGATTGCCGCGAGGAGGTTCTCCCATGCCACGACCCGTGTTCCGTATCGCGCCGCTGCGCGCCATGCTGCTGCTGTTCGCCGCCGCGCTCCTGCTCGGCGGCTGCGCGGGGCTGACGCGCGACCCGGTGCGCGTGACGGTCGCCGGGCTCGACCCGCTCGTCGGGCAGGGCCTCGAGATGCGTTTCAGCCTGAAGCTGCGCGTGCAGAACCCGAACGACGCGCCGATCGACTACGACGGCATCTCGGTCGCGCTCGACCTGAACGGCACGCCGTTCGCGAGCGGCGTCAGCGATCGCTCGGGCACCGTGCCGCGCTTCGGCGAGGCCGTGCTCGACGTGCCGGTTTCCGTGTCGGCCTTCGCCGCCGCGCGGCAGGCGTGGAACCTGCCCGGCGCGGCCGCGAACGGCGC
>NZ_JAAGPC010000286.1:0-7436 GCF_017104595.1 Burkholderia sp. Tr-20390
TGGCGCGCTGGCGAGCCAGCCGCTCGCCCCGCTCTCTCCGCGCTCCCCGCTCGACGTGCCGCCCTGGACCCGCGGCCCGGGTGCGCCGCTACTGTCACCGCCCTACGGCGTGCCGGGGCCGCACGAACGCGACGTGATCCGCCGCAGCGCCCGCACGCCGGCCTTGCCCGGCTCCGGCTCGTCGATGACGCCGCTCGCCGACCTGTTCGGCGACATCACGCCGAACGGCCTCGTCTACGAGCGTCATCATGCGGGCGTGCCGGAGATCGATGCGCAGCGTCATCGCGTCGTCGTGCACGGCCTCGTGCGCGAGCCGCGCGTGTTCACGATCGACGACCTGCTGCGCTTTCCGTCCGAGTCGCGGATCCACTTCCTCGAATGCTCGGGCAACACCGGCAGCGAATGGAACGGCCCGAGCGGGCTGCCCGTTCAGTTCACGCACGGGCTGCTGTCGTGCTGCGAATGGACAGGCGTTCGGCTCTCGACGCTGCTCGACGAAACCGGCATCGATCCGGACGCACGCTGGCTGCTCGCCGAAGGCGCCGACGGCGCGGCAATGACGCGCAGCCTGCCGCTCGACCGGATCCTCGAGCGCGCGCTCGTCGTCTATGCGCAGAACGGCGAACGGCTGCGCCCCGAGAACGGTTATCCGGTACGGCTGATCGTGCCGGGTTTCGAAGGCAACACGAACATCAAGTGGCTGCGGCGGCTGAAGCTGGTGCGCGCGCCGGAGATGACGCGCGAGGAAACGTCGAAATACACGAACCTGCTGCCCGGCGGCTGCGCGCGCCAGTTCGTGTTCGAGATGGATGCGAAGTCGGTCATCACGCGGCCGTCGGCCGGCCATCGGCTCGCCGCGCACGGCTATTACCCGATCGGCGGCTACGCGTGGTCGGGACGCGGCCGGATTCGCGCGGTCGACGTCTCGACCGACGGCGGCCGCACCTGGCGGCCCGCTCGACTCGCGGGCGACGTGCGCGATCGCGCGCTGACGCGCTTCGAAGCCGACTGGATCTGGAACGGCGAGCCCGCCGACCTGCAAAGCCGCGCCACCGACGAAACCGGCTATGTGCAGCCGGCCCGCGAAGCGCTCGTCGCCGTGCGCGGCGTCAACTCGCAGTACCACTACAACGGCATCCAGAACTGGCGCGTCGGCGCGGACGGCGAGGTGCGCAATGCGTAAGCCGCTTGCCTGCCTGCTCGTCACATCCCTGCTGGTTCCGAGCGCATTCGGCGCGGGCTACGGTCTCGGCCAGCCGGTCGACCGCGCGGCGCTCGCGGCGTGGGACATCGACGTCGCGCCCGACGGCAGCGGCCTGCCGCCCGGCTCGGGCACGGTCGCGCGCGGCGCTCACGTGTTCGCGGACAAATGCGCGATGTGCCACGGTGCCGGCGGCGAAGGCGGCGTCGGCGATCCGCTCGTCGGTGGACTGGGCTCGCTCGCGAGCGCGAAGCCGAAAAAGACGGTCGGCAGCTACTGGCCGTACGCGACGACGCTGTTCGACTACATCCGCCGCGCGATGCCGTACAACGCGCCGCAATCGCTGAGCGCGGACGAAGTCTATGCGGTCACCGCGTATGTGCTCCATCTGAACGGCATCGTGCCCGGCGATGCACGGCTCGACGCGCGCACGCTGCCACGCGTGCGGATGCCGAACCGCGACGGGTTCGTGTCCGATCCGAGGCCCGGCACGCTATGACGCGGCTCGAACCGCGCGCACGCACATCGTGCATGACACCCGGGCGATTCGCCACCGCACGTGCCGCGCGTTGTCGTCCGCTACATGTCCAACCCGCAAGGAAGCCTTCATGAGCGACACGTCCCTCGCCGCTCCGGTCGCGCCGTCGCTGTTCGTCGACGTGCGCTCACCGGCGGATTTCCCCGACAGCCCCGTGTCGCGCGTCCTCGCGCAGCCGCTGATGCTCGGGCTGTTCCTGCCGATCCAGGCCGGCGGCTGGAGCGCGTCGACGCTGCCGCGCACGACCGACTGGACCTTCGACTACAACGCCGATCTGGTCGCGCGCGCGGAGGCACTCGGCTTCGACCTCGTGTTCGCGCTGTCGCAGTGGCTGCCGAAAGGCGGGTACGGCGGTGTGTTCGACGGCCAGGCGCTCGACTCGTTCATGACGCTGGCCGCGCTGACCGCGCGCACCGAACGGATCATCCTCGTCGCGACGAGCCACGTGCTCTACGGGCCCTGGCATCCGCTGCATTTCGCGAAATTCACCGCGACGCTCGATCACATCTCGCGCGGACGCTGGGGGATCAACGTCGTGACCGGCCACCGCGCGATCGAGCACGAGATGTTCGGCTGGAACCGGATCGAACACGACCGGCGCTATGAAATGGCCGCCGAATTTCTCGACGCGGTCCAGCAGTTGTGGGCGCAACCGGACAATTTCAGCTACACGCCCGAGCTGTCGAGCTGGCGGCTGGGCGGCGCATTCGTGACGCCGAAGCCGCGCTACGGCCGCCCGCTGCTGATCAACGCGACGGGCTCCGATGCGGGTATCGATTTCGCCGCACGCTACTCGGACATCGTGTTCGTCACGAGCCCGGCCGGCACGGATGCCGAACACGCGGTCGCTGCGCTGCCCGCGCATACCGCACGGGTGAAGGCAGCCGCCGCGGCGCGCGGCCGAACGATCCGCACGTTGCTCAACCCGCTCGTGATCTGCCGCGAGACGGCGGCGGAAGCGCGTGCGTACCGCGACGCGATCGTCGCGCATGCGGACGAAGGCAGCTTCCATCGCTTCGACAGTGACGCGCATGCGTGGCGAGGCGGCTTCGAACAGCGCTCGCAGGCTGCCTCGCGCGCGATCGGCGGCAATATCTCGATCACCGGCTCGCCGGAAGAAGTCGCCGATACCATCGTGCGCCTGCACCGTGCAGGCATCGACGGCATCCAGTTGAGCTTCTACGACTTCAAGCCCGATCTCGACTTCTTTGGTGAGCGTGTGCTGCCGCTACTGCGCGATGCTGGTTTGCGGCGCTGACGTCAGGCAGCCGTTTCGGTACGGGCGGCGGTGGCGCGGCGCACGGGCCGCCGCAGCCCCAGATGCTCGCGCAGCGTATGGCCCGCATAGTCGTTGCGAAACAGCCCGCGGCGGCGCAACTCGGGCAGCACCAGCGCGATGAAATCGTCGAGGCCACCGGGCAACGTCGGCGCCATCACGTTGTAGCCGTCCGCGCCGTAACGCACGAAGCGCTCTTCGAGCTGGTCGACGATCTGTTCCGGCGTGCCGACGAGCTGCCAGTGGCCGCGCGCGCCTGCGACACGCAAATAGAGTTCGCGGATCGTCAGGTTTTCGCGGCGCGCGAGCTCGATCGTCAGTGCCTGCCGGCTCTTGCTGGCGTTCGTCTCCGGCAGCGGCGGAATCGGGCCGTCGAGCGGATAGGCGGACAGGTCGAACCCGCCGGTGAGGCCCGATACGAGCGCGAGCCCGACCGCCGGGTCGATCAACGACTGCAACGCGTCGAATTTCTCCTTCGCTTCGCTCTCGGTACGGCCCACCACCGGAAACACGCCGGGCATGATCTTCAGCGTATCGGGATCGCGGCCGAACGCCGCGAGCTGGCCCTTCACGTCCGCATAAAACGCGACGGCGTCGTCGAGCGTCTGCTGCGCGGTGAAGATCACTTCGGCCGTGCGCGCGGCCAGCCGCGTACCGGCCGGCGACGAACCGGCCTGCACGACGACCGGGTGTCCCTGCGGCGGCCGCGCGACGTTCAAGGGCCCGCGCACCTGGAAGAAGCGGCCGCGATGGTCGAGCACGTGGCGCTTGCGGGGATCGAAGAAGCGGCCCGATGCGCGATCGCGCACGAACGCATCGTCGTCCCAGCTATCCCAGAGGCCACGCACGACATCCGCGAACTCCTCCGCACGCGCATAGCGTTCGGCGTGATCGAAATGCGCATCGCGATTGAAGTTGCGCGCCTCGTGCGCACTCGACGACGTGACCAGGTTCCAGCCCGCTCGACCGCCGCTGATGTGGTCGAGCGATGCGAACTTGCGCGCGATGTGGAACGGCTCGTTGAAACTCGTCGACGCGGTGCCGACGAGGCCGATTCGCTCGGTAACGGCCGCGAGCGCCGACAGCAGCGTCAGCGGCTCGAACTGCGCGACGTAGCTGTGCGCGGTGCGGCTCAGGAACTCGACGTCGTCGCCGCGCGTGCCCACGCCGTCGGCAAGAAACACGAGATCGAATTTCGCGGCCTCGGCCGCCTGGGCAAGCCGCACGTAGTGGCGAAAATCGACGCCCGCGTCGGCCTGCGAACCGGGATGGCGCCACGCGGCGATGTGATGGCCGGTCGGGTACAGGAATGCGCCGAGATGCAGGTGTCCGGTGCGGATCGTCATCGGGAAGGGTTTCCGAAAAAGAGGGCCGCGCGCGCGGCCAGGTCAGAACACGCGGCCTTCGGTCAGGTGTGTCGTCACGCCGTTCAGCTCGTAGTCGCCGATCACGCGCGCCTTGTGCAGCAACGGGTTGTGGCTGAAGATCGTGCGCAGGTTGCGCCAGTGCCGGTCGAGGTTGTGTTCGCGCGCCGTCGCCGACGCGCCGCCGACTTCGAACAGCCGCTCCGCCGCATGCAGCGCCAGCTTGCTGACGATGAGCTGCGTGCGTGCCGTCGCGAGCGCGCTGTCGAGCACCAGCGCATGTGCATCGGCATCGCCGGCTTCGATCGCGTCGGCGGAACGGTCGAGCGCCCGCGCGTTGTCGCGCACGAGCCCGTCGATTGCATGACTGTGCGCGGACAGCTCGCCGACGACCTGCTGGATGAAATGATCGTCGCGTGCGGTCGGCGCCGGGCTGTGCAGCACCGGGCGGCCGTGCGCGAGCACGTAGCGGCGCGCATCGGCAACCACGTTGCGCACGATGCCCGCCCCCGTCGCGACGAGATGCAGCTGCCGCAGCGCGCCGCAATGGCGGCCGACGAGCGTCGAGCCGTCGCGCGCGGCCACCTCATCCGCGAACACCTGCACGTCGTTCAGCAGCAGGCTGCCGCTCGCGGTCATGCGCTGGCCCATGCCGTCCCAGTCGTCGAGTACCTGCACGCCGTCCCGCGCGACAGGAATGATCACGGCGACCGCGTCACCCTGCTCGTTCTCCACGTTGATGCGCGCGAAATCGGCAAACGCGGTGCCGGTCGAATAGTATTTGCGGCCCGTCACGCGATAGTGATCGCCGTCCCGACGCAACACCGTGGTGTTCTCGCCGGGCCGCGACGTGCCGCGCTCGGTCGATGCGCCGCCGAAGATCGCGCCGGCCAGCGCCCGCTCGAGTTGTACGTCGTTGAACGGCGTGCGCGGCGATAGCCGCAGCGTCTCGATCTGGTCGTAATGGATCCGCAGCGCGTGCGCGAGATTCGAATCGGCGGCGGCCAGCGTCGCGATCGTATCGAACAGGTCGACCAGCGTGCCGCCGAGGCCGCCGCGCTCCACCGGAATCCGCAGCACGCCCAGCGCCGAGCGGCGGAAGATCGCAAACCCCTCGAACGGCAGTTCGCGACGCGCCTCGCGTTGCGCGGCATCCTGCCCGATCGCGTTCGCGAGATCGGGTAGCGCGGCAAGCGCGTCGCGCAACGCGTCGCGCGGATCGACGGCATCACGGGCAGTCATTCGGCAAGTCCTTGTTCGGGAAGATCGGGCGCTGCGCAGTGCGATCGCGATATGCGCGAACCGCCGCATGCGCAGCATCGCAAAGTATAGGGACGCACCCGGCGCGCGTGAAAAGCCGATTTCAGCTTACGTTATGCATGCGCCGGGAATTGCCGCGTGCGGTGACATCAGTGCTGGATGCCCCAGCGCCGCACGGTCACGCGTTCGAGCGTGTCGAACACGAGATTCTCGACGAGCAGGCCGATCACGATGACGGCCGCGAGGCCGGCGAACACGCGATCCGTATACAACTCGTTGCGGTTCTGGAAGATGTACCAGCCGAGCCCGCCCTGGCCCGCGCTCGCGCCGAACACCAGCTCGGCCGCGATCAGCGTTCGCCACGCAAATGCCCAGCCGACGCGCAGGCCCGACAGGATCGACGGCAGTGCGGCCGGCACGAGGATCAGCGCGATCTGGTGCAGGCCCGTGAGGCCGTAGTTACGCCCCGCCATCTTCAGCGTGGCCGGCACGCCCGCGAAGCCCGTATACATGCTGAGCGCGAGCGGCCAGAGCACCGCGTGCACGAGCACGAACAGCAGGCTGCCGGTGCCGAGCCCGAACCACAGCAGCGCGATCGGCAGCAACGCGATTGACGGCAGCGGATTGAACATCGACGTCAGCATCGCCAGCAGGTCGCGGCCGATGCGTGTCGATACCGCGAGCGATGTCAACGCAAATGCGAAGAACACGCCCAGCGCGTAGCCGCGCAGCAACACCGACAGCGAGATGCCTGTCTTCACCAGCAGTTCGCCCGACTCGATGCCCTGCACGAACGCGGCCAGCGTCGCGCCGAAGGTCGGCACGAGCAGATCGTTCGCGACGATGCGCGCGACGATCTCCCACGCGGCAATCAGCACGAGTGCGATGACGCTGCGCCGAAACCATCCCGCACCGGCGACACGACGCCACAGCGGAGCCGGCACGGCACGCTCGGCGTCGGGCAGCGTGTCGAGCGTGCGTTCGTATTCGGCGCGCACGGGCGGTAGCGGCGGCAGGGCCGGATCGATCGTGCTCATGATGCGGCTGCCTCCGTCGTCGGGACGCTGGTCGTGTCGGTATCGAACAGCAGGCGATGGATCCGCGCGACGTTGTCGCGGAAGTCGCCGGTGTCGACGTTGTCGAGCGAATGCTCGTGGCTGTTGAGTTCCGCAAGCACGCGGCCCGGATGCGGCGACAGCAGCAGGATCCGGTTGCCGACGACGAGCGCTTCCTCGATCGAATGCGTGACGAACAGCAGCGTGAAACGGAATTCGTCCCACAGGCGCAGCAGTTCCTCCTGCATCTTGCGGCGCGTCAACGCGTCGAGCGCGGCGAACGGCTCGTCCATCAGCAGCACGCGCGGCTGCATCGCCAGTGCGCGCGCGATCGCGACGCGCTGCTTCATGCCGCCCGACAGCGTGTGCGGATAGGCGTCGGCGAACCCGCTCAACCCGACCTTGTCGAGATAATGCAGCGCGCGCTCCCGGGCTTCGGCGCGCGACAACCTTGCGGCGGCACGCAACGGAAACGCGACGTTTTCGACGACCGTCTTCCACGGCGGCAACTGGTCGAACTCCTGGAACACCACGACGCGGTCAGGGCCCGGCCCGCGCACCGGCCGACCGTCGAGCGCGATCGAACCCGATACGGGCTCGATGAAGCCGGCAATCGCCTTCAGCAGCGTCGACTTTCCGCACCCCGACGGGCCGAGCAGCACGAAGCGGTCGCTGCCATACACGTCGAAGCTGACCTGGTGGGTCGCGCGCACGATCCGCGCGCCGCTGCGGTATTCGAGGT
>NZ_JAAGPC010000287.1:0-7371 GCF_017104595.1 Burkholderia sp. Tr-20390
GACGTACCGGCCTGCGGCTGGCTGGCGGCCGGCGCGGCCTCGTCGGCGACGCGGGCGGGACGCGACAGATAAGTCGCCGCGAGGCCGACGGCGATCAACGCGACGAGCGCGCTGCCGACGTAGACAGGCAGGCGGCGGTTGCGCGATCCAGGCGGAGCGTGGCCGCGTTGGGCGCCGGTCGGCCCGGATGCGCCACTCGATGACGAGGCCGACGCCGATGCGGCGGGATGCGGTGCGCTCGAACCAGCGGTGCCGGCAGTCGCGGATGCGTTCGCATTCCCGGAACCCGCCGCACCGCGTGCACCGACGCCGGCGTCGGTCGTTGTGGATCGCGTACCGGCTGCGTCGTGTGTGTCAGTTCGTGCAGCGGGCGCTTCTTGCGCGCGTTCGACGTTTCCGTTCGCCGTTTCGGATTCGACCGGCTTTTCAACCGGTTTCGCAGGCGATTGAGACGCATGCGATGCAGCAGACGCTGCGAGCGAGCCCGCAGCCGCAACGGCGGCGCCTTGCGCGACGGTTTCGGACGTCGAAGGCATATCGGCCGCCGGCTTGGCGCCGGACACGCCAGGCGCTGCGGATGCCGTGTGCGTGGGTATAGACACATGATCCGCACCACCGGCTGTCAACGCTCGCCCATCCGGCGCAGCGTTGCCCGAAGCGGTCCCGCCCGCGCCGATCGAAGCCGCCGCTGCTGCCGACGCCACGCCGGACGCAGCAGAAGCCTCCCCCTTCCCTTCCCCGCTCCTGCCTGCCTCACCCACCGGCGGCACGACCGCCGCGCCATATCCGCCACCCGTCCCGACGTCCCGCAACCCGAGCTCCGCCGCGAACGCCGCGACCGATTCCGGCCGATCCGGAATCCGCAACTGCAGCGCATGATCGACCGCCGCGAGAAACGCCGGGCTGTACACCTCGCCGGCCGGCAGTTCGCGCGACGCGAGCGGCCGGTACGTGTCCTTGATGCTGCGCACGACGGCCGCGGGCGGCAGCTCGCCGGTGATCATCGCGTGCATCACCGCGCCGAGCGCATAGAGGTCGGTCCACGGCCCCTGGCTGAACGCGGGATCGTCGGTGTACTGCTCGATCGGCGCATAGCCGGGCTTGATCATCATCGCGCCGTCGTCGACCAGGTCGCCGATCCGTTTGCGGGCCGCACCGAAGTCGAGCAGGATCGCGCTGCCGTTCGGCCGGATCAGCACGTTGTCGAGCGCGACGTCGCGATGGAAGCACTGCGCGCGATGCAGCGTGTCGAGCGCGCCGAGCAGCGCGCCGACGATATTGCGCAACTGCGTCTCGCTGATCCGCATCCCGCCGTCGAGCAGCTGCTTGAGCGTGCGCCCTTCGTAGAACGGCATCACCATGTACGCGGTGCCGTGGCTTTCCCAGAAATGCAGGACCTTGACGAGCCCCGGATGGTCGAATTGCGCGAGCAGGCGCGCTTCGTTGAGGAACGCGCCGCGGCCGGCGTCGAAGGCCTGCGCGAACCGCTCGGAGCGCAGCGACACCGTGTAGTCGCCGCCGCGCGTGGCCAGCATCGACGGCATGTATTCCTTGATCGCGACCGCGCGCCGCAACGTGCGGTCGAATGCGCGATAGACGATCCCGAAGCCGCCGATGCCCAGCACCTCGTCGAGCTGCAGTTCGCCCAGGCGATGGCCGAGCGGCAGCGGCCGCACCGTGAATTCGGATGCGTCGCCGCGTGTCGCCGTGTCGTGCTCGTTGTCTCTCGATCCAGCGTCCTTCATCTCCACCACCTCTCGAAACCGCGTCCTTTCCACCCGCCGCACCCGCCGCGCCCGGCGGCCCGCCGTCGGTCAGCCGGGGGCCGCTAGCTGCCGCCGAACAGCGTCAGGAACAGCGCGTTGTCGGGCGTGCCCGTATGCGCATGGGTGCGCAGCGGCGATCCGTCCGCCCGGTTGGTCCACCAGAAACTGGTGCCGCCGTGCGGATCGAAGTAACCGGACAGCCCGGGCCACGCGGCCGGGGCCGGCCGTTCCGGCGGCGGCGCCGGCATGCCGTCGACGATGTCGGCGTACGTGTCGTCGCCCGGCGTGAGCCGCACACGCGCCAGCATCTGCTCGAGATCGCCGGGCGCGCGTGCATGGCGGATCGTGTCGAGCAGTGCCTGGCCGACCTGCCAGTAGAACGTGTCGGCGGCATCCGGCAGCCCGTTCCAGTAATCGGCCGCGCGCATCGGCAGCGTGACGATCACCGGGTAGTAGCGCCCCACCCGGTCGCAGCTCGGCGCGAGGCAGCCCGGCTGAATGCACGATGCGCCCGCGCCCGCCGGAATCAGGAAGTTCCAGACCGGCGCGACCGTGTAGTGGCGCTCGATCTCGTCCGCGCCGCGCTGGCGCATCGCGGCCATGCCCTGCTGGAGCCAGCGCTCCCACCACAGCGCGAGCGCATGCGGCAGGCGGCTGTTCACGAAGTCGCCGGCGCCGGGAATCTTCCCGTACCAGGCCGGCGCATCGCCGTCGGTACGCGTGAACGGCGGTGTCGGGCTCATGGCTTCGGCGGGCATGTAAAGGACTCCATCTGGGGCAGCCTGAACGGGTTGCGGACACTGCCCGCATTCACTTGCAGCACGATCGGTTTGCCGTCGACCGTGAACCGCGCAATCATCTGGTCGGAACCGCGCCCGGCGGACACCCCCGCGCGGTCGAACAGCCGGTGCAGCGCCCACGGCCCGTCGGTCGAGAAGCCGTCGGTCGCGCCGGCCTGCCCGGACACCTGCAGCCGCACCTGGTTGCTGCCGCGCGGGCCCGGCCAGTTCACCGCGCTCTGCACGAGCGGGCCGTGCGCGTAGCGGACGATCTGCCCGTCGACGTCGAGCACCATCTCCGTGATCGACGGGTCCATTTCGAGCGGCTGGATCTGCACCTTCAACTGCGCGGTGCGCGCGCCGCCGCCGAAATAGACGTCGCGGATCACCGCCGCCTTCTCGAACGACGCCAGCATCGCGGCGGCCGACGGATCGGCGTCCGCATTGCGGTTCGCGAAGCGCCACGGGTGCGACGTCGTATCGACGATCGACTGCAGGTTCTTCTGGAAGAAGTCGTCCATCAGGCCGCCGGGCGCGAACATCTGCGCGAAATCCGCCGGCGCGACGTCGCGCGCCGCGCCGCGCGCGAACGGATAGCGGCCCGCGATCGCCTGCCGGCAGAAGTCGCCGACGTTCGCGCCGGCCCGCGTCGCGACGCTGCGCTGCTCGACGGTCGCCACGCTGCCGTTCGCGACGTTCGACAGGTCGTCGAGTACTTCGCGGAACGGTGTCGGCAGGCGGCCGGCCTGGGCGCGCAGCTTCGCGGGCGCATCGGACGGCGGCGGCTGCGCGCCGCTCCTCAGCGCGTCGTCGGTGGCCGTCAGGTACGTGTACAGCGCGTCGATCGACTTCAGCACGTCGTTGAATGCCGATGCCTGGTCGCCGCTGCCCGGCGCGAACGCACGCAGCCCGGCGAAGTGGCTGTCGACGATCTGCTCGGCGCTCGCGGGCGCCGCCGCGGACGCACTCGAATTGCTGCCCTGGCCCGCGAAGATCTGCGACAGCGAACTGCGCGCCTCGTCGACCTTGTCCTGCGCGCGCGCCGCGAGATTGCGCGCCCCGCCCGGTGCGTCGCCGAGCGCCGTATCGCGTGCGAGCGCCACCATCAGCCGCGTGAGCGGCGAATCGGCGGACGACAGCGCGCGCGCCACCTGGATGCTCTGCGCGAGCGTCGCGGTGCGCTGCAGCTTGATGTCGGCGAGATAGTCGTCCCAGATCTTCAGGTAGTCGTTCAGGTAGAGCTGGCGGATATCGCGCGCCCACGCGGCCGCGTCGTTCGGGCCGGGAATCTCGGACAGCCCGAGGTTCAGCACCCACACCTCCTCGCGCCCGTACGCTTCGACCTCGCCGGCCAGGCGCGGCGCGAACACGTTGCGATAGCCGTTGCGCGTGTAGAGCCCCGGCACGCCTTCCGACAGCGGCTTGCCGCTCTGCCGGCGGAACACCAGTGAAGCGTCGGGGCCGACCGCCCGCGCGACGCTGAAGTCGAACGCGGAGGTGGCCGGCCGCAGCGTCATCGTCATCTGCCGGTACAGCCGCTGCGAGAACGGCACCTGGCGCAGCCGGTCGCGCACGTCGGCCACGAGCCGCTCGTTCATCGGATACGGCGACACCGCGACCCGGTTGCCGAACAGCGCGGCAAGATGCGCACGCAGCGCGGAGCGTTCGGCCGGCGAGAAATCGGGCGGCAGCGCGCGTTCCATCTCGAGGTCGACGACGGCCTGCACGAACGCGGGATCGTAGTGCGCGCTGTCGTACAGCATCAGGTACGCCTTCAGCGCCGCATATGCGTATTCGGTCTCGTCGGGCCGTGCATCGCGCAGCGCGGCCTCCATCCGGCTCGCGGCGATCGGCAGCAGCACGTCTTCGAGCGCGCGCCGGTACACGGTGTCGACGGCTTCGTCGATCTTCTCGCCCTGGAACAACCCCCACCGGTACGCGAGCGGCGGATGCTGCAGGTCGACGCCGCCCGCATTCGCGAGGTTGCCGAGCGCGTCGAGCACGGGCAGCAGGCGCGCGACGTCGGCCGCATCGGAGAATTTCGCGCCGGCGATCTGCGCATCGACGGCCGGCACGCGCCCGGCGATCTGGTCGAGATACGCGCGGTTGTTCGAATAGCTGCGCAGCCACGCAAACAGCACGGCCACGCACACCAGCGCGAGCAGCACGTAGCCGGCGATCTGCAGCACGCGCCGCTTCTGGTGCCAGCGCAGGTCGCTGCCGGCGAGCGCGGCTTCGCGGAAGATGTGCTCCTGCAGCAGCGACTTCAGGAAGAAGCTGCGCCCGGTCGAACCGACCTGCGCGACCGGCGGCACGCCCTCGATCTTCAGGAAGCGCTTGATGCCGCTCATCACGCGATCGAACGCGGTGCCCTCCTGCGTGCCGCTCGTCAGGTAGACGCCGCGCAGCATCGGCATCGGCTCGTAGCTCGACACGGAAAACACCTCGGCGACGAACTGGCCGAGCATGTCCTGCAGGTCGGCGATCTGCTGCGGCAGCAGGTACGTCATCTCGCGCTGGCGCGCGTCGGTCTGCGCGGCGAGCAGTTCGGGCAGCCCGTCGTTCAGCCGCTGGTGCAGCAGCCGGTATTCGCGGTCGAATGCCGCGCGCAGGTCGAAGCCCGGCGCCTCGCTTTGCGCGAGCGGGAACGTGAAACCCCACACCTGCGCGCATTCCGCGCGGCCGTAGTGGCTGAAATACTCGGCGAAGCCCGCGAGCAGGTCGGCCTTCGTCACGAGCAGGTACACGGGAAAGCGGATGCCGAGCTGCGCGCGCAGTTCGAGCAGCCGCTTGCGCAGCACCATCGCGTGCTGCGTGCGTTCGGCCTCCGACGCGCCGAGCAGGTCGGCCACGCTGATCGTCAGCATCGCGCCGTTCAGCGGCTGGCGTGTGCGGTATTTCTTCAGCAGCTCGACGAAGCCTTTCCATTCGGCCTCGTCGAGCGCGCGGTTGCCCTCGTGCGTCGTATAGCGGCCGGCCGTGTCGATCAGCACCGCGTCGTTCGTGAACCACCAGTCGCAATGCCGCGTGCCGCCCACGCCGCGGATCGCCGCGCGGCCGAACTGCTCGGCAAGCGGAAAGCTGAGCCCGGAATTCACGAGCGCGGTGGTCTTGCCCGAGCCCGGCGCGCCGATGAACACGTACCACGGCAGCTGATACAGATACTGGCGCGACATCCGGTCGAACCAGCGCGGCAAGCCCTTGCGCGCGGTGTCGGCCTGCCCGAAGCGCACCTTCTTCAGCAGCGAAGCGGCTTCGTCGAAGCGGCTGCGCAACTCGTCGAGCTGGGCTTTCGCCGGATCGTCGGCGACGGCCGGCCCGGGCGCGGCCTCGCGCAGCTGATTCAGCAACTGCGCGTTGAGGCGGCCGGCGCGCCAGCTGCGCCACGCGACGCGTGCGCCCCACGCGATGAACAGCACCGCGATCGTGAGCCCGCGCGCCCAGCCGCTTTCGAGCGGCCGGACCTCGGCGAACGCGAACAGCGGCCCCGCGAGCCATACGAAGCACGCGAGCACGACGAGACCGGCGAAGGTCCAGATCTCCCGCGACGGCAACGGCCGGACGAAACGCGCGACAGCCTGGTTCATGGTCAGTTGGCTCCCTGCGTGGCGCTCGCGCCGACGGCGGCACTGCCGGGCGCCGGCAGCAGCGTGATCTCGACGCGCCGGTTCAGTGCGCGGTTCGCCGGCGAGTCGTTCGGCGCGACCGGATCGAGCGTGCCGCGCCCTTCCGCGGCGAGCCGTTCCGGATGGTCGAGCCGCGCGGCGATCATCCCGCGCACGGCTTCCGCGCGTTCGCGCGACAGGTCCCAGTTCGATGCGAAGCGCGCCGTATGCACGGGCGTGTCGTCGGTATAGCCGGTCACGCGCACGTTGCCGGGCACCTTGTTCAGCGCATCGGCCACGCGCGCGAGCACCGGCACGTAACGGTCGATCACCGACGTCGAGCCGGACTTGAACACCCCGTCGCCGCGCAGCACGATCACGCTGCGGTCGGCCTGGTCGCGCACCGCCACGAGGCCGGCCGCGATCTCCGGTTCCAGGAACTTCGCGATGCGCGGCGCCTGCGCCGGGCGCGGCGGCGCCTGCGCGGGTTGCAGCTTCGGCACGTGCAGCGCATCGATCGACGCGAACAGCCGATCCGAATGCCCGGCGAGCGCGATCCGCAGCCCGACGAACACGCCGAAGCCGATCAGCAGCGCGAGCGCCACGCACACCCACAGCGGCACGCCGAAGCGGCGCGCGACATCGCGCGTGACGACGTCGCGCCAGTGCGGCGACAACGCCGGTTCGAATTCGCCGCGCACCGAGCGGATCGTCAGCGCGAGCTGGTGGCGCAGCGCGTCGAGCTGCGCATGGCCGTTGTCGAGCACGCGATAGCGGCCCTCGAAGCCGAGCGCGAGACAGAAGTACAGCAGCTCGAGCAGGTCGAGATGCTGGCGCGGCTGCTGCGACAGGCGTTCGAGCAGGTGGAAGAATTTCTCGCCGCCCCACGTCTCGTTGTGGAACGACACGAGCAGGCTGTGCGACGACCACACGCTGCCGCCCCACGGCGTCAGCGCGGCCGCCTCGTCGAGCGCCGTGCACAGGCAGTAGCGCGCGCCGATGATCGCTTCCGACGGCACGCCAGCCTCCTGCGCCCGCGCCTCGAACTGCCGGATCTCGACGACCAGGTGCTCGCGCAGCCACGCGGGATTCGGGTGATGGACGGTCGAGCGGATCTGCGGCACCAGGTTGAGCAACGGATTCGCCGCGGCGACGAGCGGGTTCGTGCCGCTCGCGGCCCAGCGCCCGGGGCGCGGCTGCGTCGCGGTCGGGCCGGCCGTG
>NZ_JAAGPC010000288.1:0-270 GCF_017104595.1 Burkholderia sp. Tr-20390
ATGGCATGGGGTAGATGTAGGGGGTGTGCGGGAAAGTAAAATAAAAAAAGAGTAGAAATACAGTGTAGAGCTCGTCAGAATAGTCTAGAAACACAGACAGATGTATATGACTGAACTGTTGAAGAAGACGCTTGAGATAGGTATCACCAGCGTAGTAGATGAAAGGACTGTACGTCACGTGGTATGCTGAAGTGTATGACAGACGGTCATCAATGTCGAGTCGATTCGTCACGACGTGATACTAGCCACTGTAACGAACCACCAGTATAA
>NZ_JAAGPC010000289.1:0-7528 GCF_017104595.1 Burkholderia sp. Tr-20390
TGCACGGGTGCGGCCGTCGGCGCGGGCGCGGGGCTGCTCGCGGGCAGCGTGGTCGGCGCCGGTGCGGCGCAAGGCTCGGCCTACGACATCCAGCGTCGCTACGACTACGGCTACCTCCAGTGCATGTACGCGACCGGTAACCGCGTGCCGGTGCCGGGCGGGATGAGCGGCGGCGGTGGTGGGTATGGCGGTGGCGGATACGGCGGCGCACCGCGCACGGCGCCGCCGATGCCGCCGGCGGGCGTCCAGCCGCCGCCGCCGCGCTACTGACGGTGGCCCGGGCGGCGTCGTACGGCATGGCGCGCACGTGCGCCAGGTGAGCCGTGCGCGCATCGACCGTCGATACGCACACGCTGCATGAATTGCGTACACTCTGAGTCTCGTTTCGGCAGGGCCGGGCGCATCGGTTCCGGTCCGCGTTTACCCAGGACTCAGCGATGATCGATTTACGCAGCGATACCGTGACACGTCCGAGCCAGGCAATGCTGGCCGCGATGACTGCCGCCGAAACCGGCGACGACGTATGGGGTGACGACCCGACCGTGCTGCGCCTGCAGGCGGTGACGGCCGAGCGGGCCGGCAAGGAAGCCGGCCTGTTCTTCCCGAGCGGCACGCAAAGCAACCTGGCCGCGCTGATGGCCCATTGCGAGCGTGGCGACGAGTACATCGTCGGCCAGCTCGCGCACACCTACAAGTACGAAGGCGGCGGCGCGGCCGTGCTCGGCAGCATCCAGCCGCAGCCGATCGAGAACGCGCCGGACGGCACGCTGCCGCTCGCGAAGATCGCCGCGGCGATCAAGCCGCTCGACAACCACTTTGCCCGCACGCGCCTGCTCGCGCTCGAAAACACGATCGGCGGCCAGGTGCTGCCGGAAGGCTATGTGCAGGAAGCCACCGCGTTCGCGCGCAGCCGCGGGTTGTCGCTGCACCTCGACGGCGCACGCGTGTGCAACGCGGCCGTCGCGTCGGGGCGTTCGATCGCCGAGCTGTGCGCGCCGTTCGACAGCGTGTCGATCTGCTTCTCGAAAGGGCTCGGCGCACCGGTCGGCTCGGTGCTGGTCGGCAACCGTGCGCTGATCGAGCGCGCGCAGCGCTGGCGCAAGGTGCTCGGCGGCGGGATGCGGCAGTCGGGCATTCTCGCGGCGGCCTGCCTGTATGCGCTCGACCACAATGTCGAGCGGCTCGCGGACGATCACGCGAATGCCGCGCATCTCGCCGAAGGCCTCGCACGCATCGACACCGTGAAGGTGCTGTCGCACGCGACGAACATGGTGTTCGCGCAATTCCCCGAAGCCGATTGCGCGCCGCTCGAGGCGTGGCTCAAGGAGCGCGGGATCCTCACGCAGATGCTGTACGCGTCGCGCTTCGTCACGCACTGCGACGTGTCGCGTGCGGACATCGATACGTTCATCGACGCGGTCGGTGCGTATTTCGCGCAACGCCGCGCGTAAGGGGGAATGCGCCGGCCGGCGGGGACGCCGGCCCGATGTGGCGCGAAGCAGGGGGCGGAGAGGCGACGGGGGCGACGTGGCAACCCGTCTGTCGATATCGGGCGAGCCGGCGGATCATGCTTGCCGGGGTGCATCGGCGGGCGGTGTGCCGTCGTGGAACAGCGCTTGCAGTTGCGTGCGCAGTTCGGCGCTGTCGGTGTGCTGGTGAACCTGGACCGCATGCTGCACGGCGGCTTCCAGCAGTTCGTTGTCGGAGTCGGCAGAAATCGCGACCGAGCAATTCATCGCGCTGGGAAACTCGCGGCAATCGATGTAGCGGCGAGACATGATGTTCTCCTTGCGGGAAAGGGCGCGGCCGGACAGGCGTGATCGGCCGCGCGGCGCGTTCGCGAGGCCGATGGAAAAAGTATAGGCGGCGCGGCGGGGATTCTCGCCTTCAGGTATACCGCACCCCGCGCACGGTGGCGATGGCGGTGCTTACGGCAGCGGCGCGAGCAGCCGCCGCGCCGCTTCGACGACCCGCTCGGACAACGACGCCATCGTCGGTGACTGCACGGTCCACGCGTGCCAGTACAGCGTGACGTCGGTCGGATGCGCGGGCGCGAGATCGACGAGCCCCTGCGTGTCGAGCGGTGCACTGCCGATCAGCGGCTCCGGCACCATCGCGTAGCCGAGCCCGTGCCGCACCGCCGCGAAATGCGAATGGGTGCCCGGCACGTAGTGGCACGGGTAGGCACCCTCGGGCAACCCGAACTTCTCCTTCAGGAACGACGACTGCAGCGTATCGCGCCGCGAATACGCGACGACGGGCGCCTTGCGCGCGCTCGTGCGGTTCAGCCCGCGCGGAAACCAGCGCACCGCGAACGCGGCGGCCGCGAGCAACCGGTAGCGCATCGTGCCGAGCGGCGTCGCGAGGCAGCCGCGCATCGGCTTCGGCTCGGTCGTCACGCAGCCCACTGCCATCCCGCTTTCGAGCAACGCGAACGTGTGGTCCTGATCTTCGACGATCAGCTCGAAGAGGATGCGCTCGCCGGCGAGCACGGATGTCAGCGCCGGCAGAAACCACGTGCCGAGGCTGTCCGAATTGAGCGCGATCGTGACGGAGATCGGCGATTCGCGCTCGGTCGCGAGCGTGCTTTGCAGGTCGGCCTGCAGCAGCGCGACGCGGCGCAGGTGCTGCAGCACGCGCTGCCCGGCCACCGTCGGGCGGCACGGCCGCGTGCGCAGCACCAGCGGCGTGCCGAGGCTCGCTTCCAGCGCGCGGACCCGCTGCGTGACGGCGGATGCGGTTACGTGCAGGCGCACGGCGGCCTGCTCGAAGCTGCCCGTGTCGGCGACGGCCAGCAGCGCGGCGGCCTGCTTCGGATCGATCGTCATCGACATGTCGGTGGAATTCCTGTGAACGTAAGACGAGAACAGCCGGTAGTGTAAGTCAGTGCGTACCGGCGGCGGGGGGCGGCGCGAGGTTCTGCCGCACCGCATTCATCGTCGGAATCGGCCACGTTACGCAAGCACGCCGCGTGCTCGAGACCGGTGGCGTGCGCATTTTGGACTAGGCTATATGAACGCGCGGACCCCGGCATGTGCCATGCCGGCCCTTCGCGCTCGGACGATCGCGCGTCGCGCGCAAGCCGCGGCGCGGGCGTCGTGACGATTCCCCTTTCACGGAGACGAACATGTCGATTCGACTAGGCGAGGACGCGCCCGATTTCACCGCGGAGACCACCGAGGGAACGATCCGCTTTCATGAATGGATCGGCGACCACTGGGCGATCCTGTTTTCCCATCCGAAGGATTTCACGCCCGTATGCACGACCGAACTCGGCTACATGGCCGGGCTCAAGCCGGAATTCGACAAGCGCAACACGAAGATCATCGGGCTGTCGATCGATCCGGTCAGCGATCACCGGAAGTGGGTGGCGGATATCGCCGAAACGCAGGGGCATGCGGTCAACTATCCGCTGATCGGCGACGACGAACTGAAGGTCGCGAAGCTGTACGACATGATTCATCCGAATGCGAGCGGCGGCCCGCGCACGGCGGTCGACAACGCGACGGTTCGCTCGGTCTTCATCATCGGGCCGGACAAGAAGGTCAAGGCGATGCTCGTCTATCCGATGAGCGCGGGGCGCAATTTCGACGAGGTGCTGCGCCTGCTCGACGCGCTGCAACTCAACGCAAAGCATACGGTGGCAACACCTGTGAACTGGAAGCCCGGCGACGATGTCATCATTCCGACGTCGGTGTCGGACGATGCGGCGAAGCAGAAGTATCCGGACGGCTTCCGGACGCTGAAGCCGTACCTGCGCTACGTGACGCAGCCGCGTTGACGCACCGTGCCGGCCGGATGCCGGCGATGCAGGACCACGACGGGGCGGCCCGCGCGACAGCGATAGTCGCGGCGCGGGCCGGACGACAGCATCAGGTACGCATCGAACAAGCCTAAACCAGCGACGGAGCGACTTCGCGATGATCTTCCGGCAACTCTTCGACCCGCAATCGTCGACGTACACGTACCTGCTCGCCGACAGCGCGTCGCGCGAAGCGGTGCTGATCGATCCCGTGTTCGAGCAGGTGCGCCGTGACGCGGCGTTGCTCGACGAGCTCGGGCTGCGGCTCGTCGCGACCGTCGACACGCACGTGCACGCCGACCACGTGACGGGCGCGTGGCTGCTGAAGCAGCGCACGGGCAGCACGATCGCGATCTCGGCCGCGAGCGGCGCGCAGGGCGCCGACCGCTACCTGAACGACGGCGACCGCTGCGCGTTCGGCGCGCGCTACCTGACCGTGCGCGCGACGCCTGGCCACACGAGCGGCTGCATCAGCCTCGTGCTCGACGACGAATCGATGGCGTTCACCGGCGATTGCCTGCTGATCCGCGGCACGGGCCGCACCGATTTCCAGCAGGGCGACCCGCGCGCGCTGTATCGCGCGGTGCACGGCCGGCTCTTCACGCTGCCGGCCGCGTGCCTGCTGTATCCGGCGCACGACTATCGCGGGCTCACGGTGACGAGCGTCGGCGAGGAGCGGCGCTTCAACCCGCGTCTCGGCGGCGACCTGAGCGAAGACGATTTCGCGGGCTACATGCGCAACCTCGGGCTCGCGCATCCGCGCCAGATCGACGTCGCGGTGCCGGCGAACCTGCAATGCGGCGTCGCCGCGAATGCGCCCGATGTACAGGCCGCGCCCGACTGGGCGCCGCTCGTCTATACGTTCGCCGGCTTCTGGGAAATCGATCCGCAATGGCTCGAGGATCATCTGCCGGCGGTGCAGGTCGTCGACGTGCGCGAGCCGGACGAATTCACCGGCCCGCTCGGCCACCTGCCCGGCGCGACGCCGATTCCGCTCGGCGAACTGGCCGCGCGCGCCGGCGAGATCGCGCGCGACCGCCCGGTCGTGACCGTGTGCCGGGCCGGGGGGCGCTCCGCGCAGGCGACCGTCATTCTGCTGAAGGCCGGCTTCGACACGGTGGCGAATCTCGGCGGCGGGATGCTGCGCTGGCGTGCC
The DNA here is from genome assembly GCF_017104595.1 of Burkholderia sp. Tr-20390. NCBI lineage: Bacteria > Pseudomonadati > Pseudomonadota > Betaproteobacteria > Burkholderiales > Burkholderiaceae > Burkholderia > Burkholderia sp. Tr-20390. Next base: position 4,959 of record NZ_JAAGPC010000289.1, read on the forward strand.
GAGGGGCGCGTCGTGATGGACGGCCGGTCGTAACGCTCCGAGTCGCACGACAAAATAAATCCCGACTCGCTGTCGAAACGGGCGCGTGCCGTTCGTCGTCAAGGTATCCGATCACGTGGCGCCGCATCACGCGGCGCCGAAACCCTGAGAGACCGCACAATGATGCCGACGCTCTACGCCCATCCCTTTTCGTCCTACTGCCAGAAGGTGCTGACCGCGCTGTACGAGAACGGCACGCCGTTCGTGTATCGCGTGCTCGCGCACGACGATCCGAAGCCGATGCAGGAGCTGGCCGCGCTGTGGCCGCTGAAGCGCTTTCCGGTGCTCGTCGATGCCGGCCGCACGGTGATCGAGGCGTCGATCATCATCGAGTATCTCGGCCTGAACCATCCTGGCCCCGTGCGCCTGCTGCCCGACGATCCGCACGCGGCGCTCGAGGTGCGGACGATGGATCGCTTTTTCGACAACTACGTGTCGACGCCGCAGCAGAAGGTCGTGTTCGACGCGCTGCGGCCGGAGGCCGAGCGCGATGCGCGCGGGGTGGCCGATGCGCGGGCGATGCTGGAGACGTCGTACGCATGGCTGGACAAGAAGATGGCCGATCGCGAATGGGCGGCAGGCGACCGCTTCAGCCTCGCCGACTGCGGCGCGGCGCCGTTCCTGTTCTACGCGGACTGGACGCACCGGATCGATCCGTCGTTCGCGAACGTGCTGGCGTATCGCCGGCGTCTGCTGGCGCGGCCGTCGTTCGCGCGCGCGGTCGACGAGGCGCGGCCGTTTCGCCCGTTCTTTCCGCTGGGTGCGCCTGATCGCGACTGATCGGCGCGGGCGATGCGCGGCGCGCCGCCACTGCGCATGGCCGGCAGCGCGTGCCGGGGCGGCGGAACGTAAGCAGCGGCAGCATCGCGGCGTCTCTCCGTCACATCGTGTGGGTAGCCGACTGCGCGAGCGTCAGCAGTTCGTCGAACTGCGTGATCAGCTCGAAGCACAGCAGGAACGCGAGCGTATAGGCGGGTGCGGGGAAGCGCTTGATCATCGCGAGCACCTGCGGCGCGAAGCGCGAGCGGATCGCATCGCGCGTCAGCAGCCACGCGAGCGCGATGCCGATCGCGGCGCCCGCGATCAGGTCGGTCGGATAGTGAAAGCCGAGATACGCGCGCGGCACGCAGATGAACACGACCGCATACACCAGTGCCAACACGCCGACGCGGCGCGCGATGATGAAGATGCCGGTGGCGATCGCCATCCACAGCATCGCGTGATCGCTCGGAAACGAACTCCATGCCTGCAGCGTGGCTGCGCGGAGTCCCGCCGACGGAAAGTGCAGGTGCAGGTCGGGGTTGTAGATCGGCCGCACGCGGAACGGCAACACCTGCGCGAGCAGCCGGCCGAACGCGAGCGCGACGAGCCCGCTCGCGATCGTCGCGACGACCAGCTCGCGCTGCCGCTCGCGGTTCGGGCCGGGCTGGAACCACAGCCAGCACAGCACGGGAATGAGCACGAAGCCCTTGAACGTGTACAGGCCCGCGATCACGCGGATCGCGTGATTCATCAGCGGGCCGAACGTGATGTGGGTGAGGAAGGTCTGGATCGTGGTGTCGAAATCGTTCATGTTCTGTGCGACCCGGGCGGACGCTCAGCGCATGACATGCGGCCGGCAGGATCGAAAAGCGCGCTCGTACCGGAGCGCAACGGGGGGCAAGTATGTCACCCGATATTTCGAAGAAAATGCGAAAAAATACCGGGAATCCCCTGATAAAACGGGGCTGTGCGGTGGGGCCGGATGGGCGAGCGCCACGTGGCGGGGCGCATCGAATCGTCCGACGTTTTCGCATCGATGCACACGGCCATCGGAAAAATAATCGGTTGAACTGGACATTCGTTCGAGCGGGTGCGGACCTTGCGCCGGATGGGGGCTTTTCGTGCCGAATGCGCACGAATCGGCCGGGCTGCGCCGCGTTATGCGTGGGCGATCGAAAATAAAAGAAAAGGCGGGCAAGCCCTGTGGGCCTGCCCGCCTTGTGCGTGCGATGCGGAATTTCAGTGGCGCCAGATCCGCACGGCGAGCGCGGCGAGTGACGTCACGACAGCCAGCCCCGTCACCGCATTCCAGCCCAGTTGCGCGAGCAACAAACTGCCGATCGCGGCGCCGGCCGCCATCCCGATGAACATGCCGACGAACAGCACGGCATTGAGGCGGCTGCGCGACGCGGGGTCGATCCGGTAGACGATTGCCTGGTGCGCGATCAGCGTGGCCTGCACGCCGAGATCGAAGCCGATCGTCGCGACCGCGAGCAGCAGGAGCTGGGCATGCGCAGACATCAACGGTGCGGCGGCCATCGACGCGAACGACACCGTCGCGATGCCGATGCCGATGCGCGTGACGCGCTCGGGGCCGTGATGGTCGGCCAGGCGCCCGGCAATCGGCGCGGCCAGCGCACCAGCCGCACCGGCGAGCCCGAACGCGCCCGCGGCCGCGCTGCCGAGGTGGAACGGCGCGCCTTCCCGCATCCCCGCGAGCAGCCTCCAGAGTGCCCTCCACCCCCTGACCAGCAGCCTCCACCCCAGCC
>NZ_JAAGPC010000028.1:0-64912 GCF_017104595.1 Burkholderia sp. Tr-20390
CACCTGCCGGGCGCCGGCGCCGCGGGCGGCCTCGGTTTCGCGCTGCACATGCTCGGCGCGCAGTTCGAAGCGGGCGCCGAAGTGGTCGCGCGGCAGGTCGGGCTCGATGCGGCGCTCGCCGGCGCCGACTGGCTGATCACCGGCGAAGGCCGCTCGGACGTGCAGACGCTGCACGGCAAGGCGCCGTTCATCGCATGCCGGCACGCGCGGGCCGCCGGCGTGCCCGCATCGCTGCTGTCGGGCGCAGTCGACCCGGCCGCGCTGCCGCGCCTGTCCGAACATTTTTCCGGCTGCTTCTCGCCGGCTCCCGGGCCGATCACGCTCGACGTCGCGATCCGCGACGCGGCCGATCTGCTCGCGAACGAAGCGGAGCAATTGACACGCCTGAAGTACGGCGCACATTGACCGTTGACCCGAGCGCGCGATACAGGAACAATCGGGCCCGCCCTTTTTCTTCAGGATTCGACATGAAAGGCCGTCAAGCCGGGCTCGATCAGTTTCTGACCTATCGCCTCCATGCGCTCACGAAGCGATCCGACCGCGGGATCGGCGAGGTGTACCGGCACAAGCTCGACATCTCGCTGCCCGAGGCGCGCGTGATCGCCGCCGTCGGCGCCTTCGGCCCGTTCTCGATCATGGATCTCGCGCGCCACACCAATCTCGACAAGAGCCAGGCGAGCCGGGCAGCCGAGGCGCTGCTGCGCCAGGGGCTGCTCGAACGCAGCGCGAGCGAGGAGGATGGCCGGATCGTGCTGATCGCGCTGACCGCCGACGGCCGCGCGCTGCATCGCAAGATCATGCCGATCGTGCGCAAGTGGAACGACAGCTTGCTCGCGTGCCTGTCCGACAGCGAACGCCAGACGTTCGAACGGCTGCTCGACAAGGTCGTCGCGCACGCGACCGAGCGGGACGACTGAGCCGCAACACGGGCGCGGCGCCCGCAGTATTGATCCGACGAATTTGACGGGCCGCCCCGGTCGCCACATCGGCGACGCGGGCGGCCCGTTTTGCGTCATGCGGCGCGTCGCGATGCAAACGGACTGCAGCGCTCCGTCTCGCCGGCGTCGCGCGTGCAGCGGCCCCGCCCGCGCTACAGCCCGCTGTTCGCCGCGCGCTGGCGCAGCAACCCGAGTACCGCGTCGCAATACGGGGTCGGCACGCCGAGCTTGCGCCCGAGTTCAGGGAACACGCCGAGGATCGGCCCGATCTCGAGCGCGCGCCCCGCTTCGAAATCCTGCAGCATCGACGTCTTGAACGCGCCGAGCTTGCGCGTGACCGCGATCCGCTCGGGCCCGCTCATTCCCGTCGACAGACCGAGCCTCGCGCCGATCGCGGCAGCCTCCTCCATCATCTGCAACGCGAGATCCTGCGTGAACGGATCGTCGAGCAGCTGCTCGGCCGTCGAGCCCGTCAGCGCGCTCAGTGGATTCATGTTCATGTTGCCCCACAGCTTCGTCCAGATCTCGGTCCGGATCGCGGGCGTCGACTCGACGTCGAAACCGCCCGCGGCGAGCGCCGCGGCGAACCGGGCCGTGGCGACGTCAAGCCGCGGATCGGGCGCACCGACGATCAGCCGGTTGCCGCGCCCGCGGCGCACGATGCCCGGCGCGTCGGTACTCGACGACAGGTGCACGACGCAACCGATCGCCTGCGCGGGCGGCAACGCCGCCGACACCGCGCCGGCCGGATCGACCGCATCGAGCGGCACGCCGTCGAGCGCCCCTTCGAGCCCGTGCGTGAACCACCACGGCAGGCCGTTCATCGCCGCGACGATCACGGTGTCCGGCCCGACCAGCGGCGCAATTCGGGCGGCCAGGGCCGGCAGCACCTGCGCCTTCAGTGCGATCACCACGTAGTCCTGCACGCCGAGCGCGGCCGCATCGTCACTCGCTCGCACCGCAACCGACGATGTCTCGCCCGCCTCGTCGATCACACGCACGCCGTGCGCATTCAGCGCATCGAGCGTCGCGCCGCGCGCATACGCACTCACGATCATGCCGGCCCGCGACAGCGCGGCCGCCAGCAACCCGCCGATCGCGCCGACCCCGACCACCGCCGCGCGCACCGACCCTGAATTCGTGTCGTTCATGATGGAATTCCGTCTCCTGGGAGCTGACGAGCATAACGCTCAATAGTTGCGGGCACAACCATTCGCGTGACCGCATGCAACGTGCGGCGGTCGCGCGACTCAGCGCAATTCAGCGCGACTCGCCACCGGCTTCCACCGGCTCGTCGTCGGCCGCACTGCCCGTTGCGCCGAGCACGCCGGCGATCTGGCTCTTGTCGTGCATGCCGAGCTTGCGGTACGCGCAGCGCAGGTAGTGGCGCACGGTCGTCGGCGAAATCGCCATCTGTTGCGCGACCTCCTTGTGCGAGCGCCCTGCGCCGTAATAGCGGATCGCCGCGAGCTCGCGCGGGCTCAGCCGGTCGAGCAGCGAGCGCGGCCGCGCCTCGATCTGGAACAGGCCCGCAACCGGCACGCACTGGATTCGCAGCGCATCGCCGACGAATGGCTGGCCCGACTGGCGCCGCAAATGCGCGACGAGCGGCTCCGGCACGCGCGTACCGGCCCACGCCGGCCATTCGGTGCGCAGCACGTCGTCGAAACCGTGGTCGGCATGGTGAAGCACGCCGAAGTTATCGCACAGTGCACGCGCCGCCGGCGCGACCGTTTCGCCGCGTTCGCGCGTGAGCTGCGCGGCGCGATTGATCGTCAGCGCCGCCGCGAGATGCGGAATCACTTCCTCGAAGCGGCGTGCATCGTCATCGCTGAACGGGCGATTCAGGCCCTGGCGGTAGATCGACATGAACGTCGTCAGGCCGAACCGGCGATCGAGCGTGCACACGCACATCAGTTGTGCGAGCCCGTACTTCACGCACCAGTCGCGAAACCGGGCATCGAGCCCCGGTTCGACGACCGACAGCCGCACCGCATGGCCATGCGCGCCGCGCAGCGTGCGGTGCGCGAGCGGGTCGCAATCGCGCACGCGCTTCCAGTCGCTGAAGAATGCGTGCGGCAGACGGTACAGGAAGCTGTTGTGCATCACCGGGCCGGTCGGCACGTGGGTCGCGACGCCCGTCCATGCGGCGTCGAACGGGACAAGCGCCTGCAGCAGCGAAAAGAAGCGGTATTCGAATTCGCCGATGCCGGACCGTGCGGCAACCGCGTACAGGTCGAGCAGCATCAGCCCGAGTTCGCGCTGCGATGCGTCGCCGCGCGTGACGCCGTCGAAATCGGCGCGCCGGGACGGCAGCGGCGGCCAGGCGAAGTCGTCGAGCACGATGGCGGCCGGCACGTCGCGCAGCGCATCGAGATCCTGCCCGAAATCCGTCGTGATCCTCACCTTCCGCTCCCCTGCCCGATCGGGCTGCTGATGTGCGCAACGACACCGATCGATTATAGCGATCGGCTTTTTTGACGGGCCACGGTGCCGGAACGGGCGCCAGCCCCATCCATTTGAACGGTGCACGGCACGTTGCTGCTCCGCAGCACGCCGCGCCACGGCACAGCGCCGCGTGCGTGCCGCGCACCACGGGTTTTCCACACCGTTCATCTGTACGACTGTTCGAAGGTTTTCCCGCTGCGGACACTGCGTCGCGACAACACCAACGACAAACCGATGCAGGACGGTATGGAGAACCCCACGTGACGAAACCCCGCTTCATCCGCACGGCCGCGGCCGTCGCGACGCTTGCCGCGTGCAGCGCTGCCGCGCACGCGCAGTCGAGTCTCACGCTGTACGGCGCGCTCGACGCCGGCGTGCAATACCTGACGCATGCCGACAGGCGCCACTCGGCCGTTCAACTGCAGAACTACGGCATCCTGCCTTCCCAGATCGGGATGAAAGGTCACGAGGATCTCGGCGGCGGCTGGCGTGCGCTGTTCAAGCTCGAACAGGGCCTCAACCTCAACGACGGCACCGCGACCGTGCCCGGCTATGCCTTCTTCCGCGGTGCGTACGTCGGCATCGCGGGGCCCGTCGGCACCGTCACGCTCGGCCGGCAGTTCAGCGTGCTGTTCGACAAGACGCTGTTCTACGACCCGCTCTGGTATGCGTCGTACAGCGGCCAGGGCGTCATCGTGCCGATGACCGCGAACTTCATCGACCACTCGGTCAAGTACCAGTCGCCGACGTTCGCCGGCTTCGACGTGGAGGCGCTTGCCGCGACGTCCGGCGTCGCCGGCAATACGCGCGCCGGACGCGTGCTCGAACTCGGCGGCCAGTTCACGAGCAACGGCCTGTCGGTCAGCGCGGTACTGCATCAGGCACATGGCGAGGTTTCGGCGGCCGACGACACGTCGGCGCGCCGCCGCGAACTCGGCACGCTCGCCGCGCGCTATGCGTTCGCCACACTGCCGCTCACCGTCTATGCGGGCGTCGAACGCCTGACCGGCGATCTCGACGCGGCACGCACGATCGTCTGGGGCGGTGCGCGCTACCAGATGTCGAGCGAGATCGGCCTGAACGCGGGCGTCTACCACACCGACTCGCGCACGCCGGCGATCGGCCACCCGACGCTGTTCATCGCGAGCACCACGTACGCGCTGTCGAAACGCACCGTCGCGTACGTGAACCTCGGCTACGCACGCAACAGCAGCCAGAGTTCGCAGACCGTCTACGAATACGACCCGACGCCGCTCGCCGGCGCATCGCAGTTCGGCGCGATGGTCGGCATGTACCACCTGTTCTGATCCCACACGAGAACCCGCCATGAAAACCCTTTCACCGGATGCCGCACTCCCGTCCGACGGCCGCGCGTCGACCTTCGCACGCTCGACGCTCGTCGCGCTCGTCGTGTTCGCGGCCATCACGCCGCTGCTGCTGCTCGTGGCACCCGCCGTCGCGGGCCAGCTCGCGACGCAGCTCGGGCTGTCCGCGTCGCAGATCGGCACCTACTTCTTCGTCGAACTCGGCGCGTTCAGCCTCGCGACCGTGCCGTCGTACCTGTGGCTCGGCCGGGTCGACGCGCGCCGCGTCGCCGCGTTCGCCATCGCGCTGTTCGGCGCGGGCAACCTGCTGACCGCGCTGTGGATGCCGGGCTTCGTCGCGCTGCTCGCGCTGCGCGCCGTCACCGCGCTCGGCGGCGGCTCGCTAATGGTGCTCTGCATGACGAGCGCCGCGACGAGCGAGAACAGCGACCGCGTGTACGGCCTGTGGGTCGTCGGCCAGTTGATCGCGGGCGCGATCGGCCTGTTCGTGCTGCCGCATGTGTTCGCGGCGTTCGGGTTGCGCGCGCTGTATGTCGCACTCGCCGCGCTCGCGCTGGTCGCGGCGCCGCTGTCGCGCGGCTTTCCGTCCACGCTGGGCACGCGAGCCGCACCCGCGCAGAACGCGCGCAACGCTGCGGCGCGGACACCGCAAAGCTTCGTCGTGCTCGCGATCGGCGCGGTGCTGACGTTCTATCTCGCGATCGGCAGCGTGTGGACGTTCGCCAGCCGCGCCGCGACCGAAGCCGGGCTCGATCCGCAGTCGACCGGCAACGTACTCGCGATCGCAAGCGTGATGGGGATCGCCGGTGCGGCGCTCGCGTCGTGCGCAGGCGGCCGGCTCGCGCGGCGCGCGATGCTCGCGGCCGGTTACGCGCTGCTGGCGGCCTCGCTCGTCGCGCTCGCGGTCATGCGGCACGCCGGCGGCTACAGCGCAGCGATCTTCGCGTTCAAGTTCGCGTGGACGTTCGTCCTGCCGTTCATCCTCGCGACCGTCGCGCAGATCGACACGTCGGGCCGCCTCGTGGCCACGCTCAATTTCGTGATCGGCGCGGGCCTCGCGGCCGGCCCGCTGCTCGCCGGGCTGATGCTCGATGCCGGCGGCACGATGCGCGTGCTGTTTACGGCCGCGACGGCCGTCGCGATCGTGTCGTTCGCCGCGTTGCGCCACATCGATCGCCGCACGCGCCCTTCCATTTCCACCCAACCGTGACAGGTCACGCACATCCATGAATCGCACTGCCTTCTTCACCGACGAACGCACTTTCTGGCACACCGGCGGCACGCACGCGCTGTTCTTCCCGGTCGGCGGCTGGGTCCAGCCGCCGTCGAGCGCGGGCTACGCGGAATCGCCCGATTCGAAGCGCCGTTTCCTGTCGCTCGTGCAGGCCTCGGGCCTGGCCGCACAGCTCGACCTGCGCGGCGCCGAGCCGGCCTCGACCGCCGACCTGCTGCGCATTCATCCCGCACACTATCTCGACGCGTTCCGCGCACTCAGCGACGCGAACGGCGGCGACCTCGGCGATCTCGCGCCGTTCGGCAAGGGCAGCTACGAGATCGCTGCGCTGTCGGCCGGACTCGCGATCGCGGCCGTCGATACGGTCCTCGGCGAACGTGCGGCGAACGCCTTCTCGCTGTCGCGGCCGCCCGGCCATCATTGCCTGCGCGATCGCCCGATGGGCTTCTGCCTGCTGGCGAACATCCCGATCGCGATCGAGGCCGCCCGTGCGAAACACGGCATCGAGCGCGTCGCGGTGATCGACTGGGACGTGCATCACGGCAACGGCACGCAGTCGATCTACTACGACGATCCGGACACGCTGACGATTTCGCTGCACCAGGATCGCTGCTTCCCGCCCGGCTACAGCGGCGCCGACGACCGCGGCGAAGGCGCAGGCGTCGGCGCGAACCTGAACGTGCCGCTGCTCGCGGGCAGCGGCGACGATGCGTATCGCTACGCGTTCCAACGAATCGTGCTGCCGGCGCTGGAGCGTTTCCGGCCCGATCTGATCATCGTCGCGAGCGGCCTCGACGCAAGCGCGGTCGATCCGCTCGCACGCATGCAGTTGCATACCGACAGCTACCGGTTCATGACGCGTGCGGTGAAAGAGGCCGCGCAACGCCATTGCGGCGGGCGGCTCGTGATCGTTCACGAAGGCGGCTATTCGGAGGCGTACGTGCCGTTCTGCGGGCTCGCGATCGTCGAGGCGCTGGCGGATGTTCGCACCGACGTCGCCGATCCGATGCTCGACCTCGCGATCGCGCAGCAGCCAGGCGCACGGTTCGTTGCGTTCCAGCGCGAACTGCTCGACGAACTGGCTACGTCGTTCGCGTTGTAGAGCGCGCCGGCGGACGCGACGAGGGCCGGCCGGCGCCGGCCCTCTTGCGCGATCGATGCGGATGGGGTTTCCTGTGCTTTTATCCCCGTTCCGGCCCGAAGCCGCACTCTTCCGATGAAATCGTCCCCGCGCGATCACAATGACGATACCAAGACGCGCCGCCAGCCTTCGAAGCTGGTCCTGAACATCGCCGCCGTGACGGTCGGCCTCATCACGTTCGCGATCGGCGCGGCGTGGGTGATCTATAGCTGGGTCGTCGATCGCGAAGCGCAGTATTTCGCGATCCCGCTGGTGTTCTCGGTGCCGGTGATCGTGGCGGTCGCGATCCGGAGCTTCTGGGAATAGGCATGCCTGGAATGACGCAGCGCCGCGGGTCGGGCGACGCGCGGCGCTGGGTGTCTGGCTTGTTTCAGATGAAGCGGGAATTCCCGCGGTTCACTTGCGGGCCGGTCACAGGCCCGGTCGGGCACACGGATTGGGGGCTGCGCCCTGATATCCGCCCGTGACGGCGCCCAGCGCGGCGCCAGCCAGCGACGTGCCGAGCGCTTTCAGCACGTTTTCCGTAGAGAACGTCTCGCCGCTCGACATCACGCGCCCCGAATACGCGGAGCACGCTGACGACGCCGATGCAACCGTCTGCACGGGCTTGGCACTCCATGCGATGTTCTCGGCAGGCGTATTGGCAAATGCCGGCGCAGCCAGTATCAGCGTCAGAACGGAAAATGGAATGCGTACGGTATTTTTCATTGGCCGACCCCTCGGTGTAATTGTGCTTCGTGTGTGAATGAGCAGCGGTCACGATATTACGCGCGGCCGAGTTTCCGTGTCTGCTCGTACGGATTTGCATGCTGGAGAAAAACACGGCCTAAACAAAAAAGGGCTGTGGCAAGCCGACCGGCGGCGCCTTTCGGGTATGGACAGGCCGCCCTCTCGCAGAAATCTTCGAGTCAGAATTTATGGAGAACGAGAAGATTAGCATGAGCGGCAAGCGCTACACGGACGAGTTCAAGATCGAAGTAGTCAAGCAAGTCATCGAGCGCCGTCATTCGGTGGCAGATTCCGACTATCAAGTTGGAGATTTCGCTGCCGATATCAAACGTGCAGCCAGCAATATCGAAATTCACATGATGAAATCAGACAAGGGCTGGCAACTATTCCCAATAGCAGCCTCGCTCCAACCAACTAGAATTTCAACTGGAAGCCTCATCGTGAATAATTTTTTCGCCGCCGTCGTCGTCACCCTCTCGGCGATCCCCGCATCGAGTTATGCTGCGGGCAATATCAAAAATACCCCCGACTATCGAAATGCGTATCAATGCGCAACAGATGCACTCGCACACCATGACGTCGACCCCAAAGGCGGCGAGAACGGGTTGACGACGTACTGCATCGGAAATTCGCATGATCCGAGCAAGGCAGAACTGCAAGGTTTTCGTGACGCGATCCGAGGTGAACGGCCGATCGCTCAGGCGGCGCCAACCGCCTGCACGTTTGCGTATGGCGTCTACGAGGCCAACGGATCACATGCGGACGGTTTCGCGGAAGGCCGCCAGACGATTCGCACGCTCAAAGAAGTCGCTTGGGCGATCCAGGCCCATCAGGTTGCACTCTACGACCGCAACAATCAGCCGATCTCGTCCGATGTCTCCCGCCATTGGTTCGTATCGAAGAACGGCATTGAATGGAAAATCTCACCGGAAGCCCGAAAAGCCTGTTCGAGACAACAGATCGGCTAAGGTTAGCAGCCGGTATGCACCGGTTATGCTCCCGGTTTGTGCTGCGACATAGGCAGTTGCGCCATGGGTCAGCTGCAAGTTCAATCGCCAACACGATCACCTTTCCACGTCCTGTACAAGAAGCAACAACCATGAATACTTGGCACTATGAAAAAGGCGGCCAACGCGTCGGGCCGGTCTCGAATGACGAGATGCGGCGTCTCATTCAGGAACGCGTCATCACCCTTGGCACGCTTGTATGGAAGCAAGGCTTTGTCGACTGGCGCACGATGGGCGACACCGAACTCGCCTCGCATCTCGAAACCTCCACCACGCCGCCTGCATTGCCGAACACGAAGATCAGCAATGCCATCGTCTGGATTCTTGCATTCGCACCGATCATCGGCCTGATGTTGCAGGCAATGATCGGCGGAGCACTAGCGCCGACCGACGACATGGCCGGGCTGGCCGGCGAGATCGCAGTCAAGTCCGGCCAGTACTGGTGGATCACGCTCTTGCTGAACATCGGCCTGAGCTGGGTCGACGAACGACGCTTGAAGCGCGCGGGCGTCGACACGTCGCAGTTCGGCAAGCTGGTGTTTGTCGTGCCGGTCTATCTTTGGAAACGCGCCCAATCCCTGCGCCAGACACCCGCGTATTTCTGGACGTGGATCGTTCTCTTCGTACTTTCGCTGATCGAAGCTGCCTGATCGGCTTCTCGCTGGTGATAGTCATCGGTCTTCAACGCCTTTCGAACGCGATGTTGCCAGACTTCGACCAGCTTGATCCTCTCAAACGCACTTGATTTTGCATGTGAGTAAGAGGCGTATCGAGTTGGCGCGCCTCTTACTACCCCGCCAAGCACTTCGCCCTGAATCGACACCCACCATCGACTGATGGATTGCATTCGATCACCCTTCTGCCGCTGGAGCCATTTGCACCGGATCCAGCGTGAGATGCGTTGGCCGTCAGCAAGCTTGCAGGACTTTTCGCGGGGCTTCGCCGCACGGACGGCGACATCGATAAGGGGCATTGGGTCATGGGCGCATTTACGTGCCCCAGATCAGGAAAACTGCCCCCTGCGATGCCCCCGATTCCGCGGGTATCAATGGAAAAACGTTGGGCAAAGCTGGTAACAAAAAGCCCCGTAAGTGCTTGACTGACGGGGCTCTTTGGCCAAACTTGGAAATGCTTGGCAGGATATGTGGTGCGTGAGGCCGGACTCGAACCGGCACACCCTTGCGGGCGTCAGGACCTAAACCTGGTGCGTCTACCAATTTCGCCACTCACGCGCATTTCTGTCGCCTGACCACGCGGCACGAAAGATGCGTGACCACGCGCCCGGGACATCGCGCCGGTTGGTTTGTAACCGGCACGCCCGATCAGGCGAGCGCGAGATTCTACCCGATCCGCGCGGGCTTGTCTCGCCCCTGCGGGCACCCGTCGTGCAGCGATGCTAGAATGCCGCGCTCGACGTTTCGGCACCGCGCCGCCGCGCGTCCCCCGAACCCGCCTCCCCACACGATTCCGCCCGTGAACTTCGACGACTACTGTCAGCAAAAGGCCGCCCCCGCGGGCTCCAGCGTCTACTACGCGCTGCGTCAGGCGCCGCACGCCACGCAGCCGCGCCTGACCGCGCTGTTCGCGCTACGCCGCGAACTCGAGGAAACCGTCAAGGAAACCAGCGACCCGACCGTCGGACACACGAAGCTCGCGTGGTGGCACAAGGAACTCGCGGCACTGGCCGACGGGCAGCCGTCGCACCCGGTCACGAAGGCGCTCGCGCAGCATCATCCGGCGATCGCCGCCGAGGCCGATGCATTGCGCACGCTCGTCAACGGTTACGGGATGGATCTCGAACAGGCACGCTACCTCGATTTCGCGAACCTGCAGCGCTATATCGCACAGGTCGGCGGCACCTTCGCGTCGCTGGTCGCGCGCGCAAGTTCGCCAAACCCGGCGGATCCGCAACCGTGGGCCGCGGACGCCGGCCGCGCGCTGATGCTCGCGCAGTTCGTGCAGGATCTCGGCAACGACGCACGCCACGGCCGCATCTATCTGCCGATCGACGAACTGCAGCGTTACAACGTGACCGCGGCCGATCTGCTGAACCGCCGCTACAGCCCGGCCTTCACCGAATTGCTGCAATTCCAGACGGCCCGCGCGCGCGAAGCGCTCGTGGCCGCCGAAGCGGCGATCCCGGCATCGGAACGCCGCGCCCAGCGCACGCTGCGTGCGCAGATCGCACTGGCCGGCTCGCTGCTCGACGAAATCGAGCGCGACGGCTACCAGGTGCTGCATCAGCGCATCGCGCTGACGCCGATCCGCAAGCTGTGGATCGCGTGGCGCACCGCGCGCCGCCGCTGATCCTCACGCCTCACGCCTTCAGCAACGGCAGCGTATCGAAGCGCTGCTGCAGCACGCGGGTCGCATCGAGTCCCCACCACGGCCCGAGCACGGTCGCGTAGAGCTGGCGGAAATCGACCGCGACCGGCAGGTTGCCGTTGCCGTCGAGCCGCCCGAGCGCCGGCGGCGCACCGTACAGCCCGCCGGCCACGCGGCCGCCCATCACGAAATGCGGCGCGGCCGTGCCGTGATCGGTACCGTTGCTCTGGTTCTCGCGCACACGCCGCCCGAATTCCGCATACGTCATCACGAGCGTCTGGTTCCAGCGCCCGAGTTCGATCAACGCGCCGCGCATCGCGCTCATCCCTTCCGCGAACTGCTTCAGCAGCGCGGCCTGCTGCCCCGGCTGGTTCTGGTGCGTATCGAAGCCATTGAGCGTCAGGCGCAGCACCGCGACGCCATCCTGCGCACCCGGGCCGGACGCTTCGCACGCGGCCAGCACCTGCATCGCGGTCTTGACCGACGTGCCGAACGCGCCGGCCGGAAAGGCCGTCCTGAATTCACGCATCCCGCCGCGCGGACGCAGCCGGTCGGCCGCCTTCACGATGTCGTTCTCGACGTCGATGATGTGTGCGAGCGCGGGGTTCTGTTCGCGCAGTGACGACGGCTCGGCAAGCCGGGCCGCACGAATGAACTGCGCGGGGTTGACGAGCGCGATCGCACGCGCACCGTTCGAGAGCGGCCCCATCTCGGCGCTGCCGAGCACGACACCGTCGGCCGCGAAACCGAGCGGCACGGGCGCCTGCGCGAACGTGCGCGTCAGCCAGCCTTCGTGCAGATATTGATCCGAGCGCGACGCGGTATCCCAGATCTCGATCGAGCGGAAATGCGACAGGTTCGGCTGCGGATAGCCGACGCCCTGCACGATCGCGACCTGCCCGTCGCGCCATAGCGGCATCAGCGGCGCGAGCGACGGATGCAGCCCCGTGTGCGCGTCGAGTTGCAGCACCTGCTCGCGCTTGATGCCGATGCTGCGGCGGAACTGGTAATACAGCGGGTCCGCATACGGCACCACCGTGTTGAGGCCGTCGTTGCCGCCCTTCAGTTCGACGAGGATCAGCACGTTCGCGTACCCGGCCGCCGGTTGGCGCCCCGCCTGCGCCACGGCAGCCGCCATCGCAGGCGCCTGCCACATCGACACGCCGGCCGCGGCCGCGGCGCCCGTCAGCGTCAGAAAATCACGTCGGTTCATCGCGCATCCTTTGGTTCACCGTCCGACACCTTTGCCGCACCGGCTCCCCGCTTCATCGTCGTTCGAATCATTTCAGTTGATAGGCCGGATCCATCAGCAGCGCCTCGAGATACGCGCTGCCGGTCGAATCCGTGTCGATCGCCGCGACCGGCGACAGTTGCAGCACCGCATGCTGCAACTGAAGCTCGGTCGACAAACCGGCGATCGCCTGCGGCCGCGCGCGATATTGCGCAAGCCAGCGCTCGAGGTCGAAACGCAGGCCGGCGCGCGCGGGCTTGGCAGGCGGTCCGTGCATGCCGGCAGCGGACGCCGTCTCGACCACCGGCATCGCATGCGCGCGGGCATTCGGCGGCGGCACCATCGCATGCGCCGGCGGGTGCATGCCGGCCGTCTCCGTCGCGCGGAACAGTTGCTCGACGAACTGCTTGCGCGCGAGCAGCGTGGTGCTGTTGATCCACAGCGTGCCGCCCGGCCAGCCCTTCACGTTCGGCGGATAGAACAGGTTCTGCCCGAGCGTGCGCACGGTGTTCGCGAGCATCTGCGGATCGCCGTATGAAACCTCGAACAGCCGCACCGACCCGACGACGAACTCCGCCGGCGACTTGACGAGCACGCCACGATTGCGAGGATCCCAGAAGGCGTCGGTCGACCACAGCGCGGCGAGCGCCGCGCGAATGTCGTAGCCGCTCGAGCGAAACCGTTCGGCCACCGCATCGAGCGCGCCCGGATCGGGCGTATCCGACACGAACTCGCGCCACAGCTTGGCGGCGATGAAACGCGCGGTACCGGGCCGCTTCAGCAGGATGTCGAGAAAGCCGTCGCCATCGAACGGCCCCGTTTCGCCGAGGATCGTCTTGTCGCCGGCGTCGTGCAGATCGGGCCGAACCTCGAAGCGATACGTATCGGGATCGACCGTCCAGCCCGTCATCGCACGCGCGGCTTCGGTCACGTCGTTTTGCGTGTAATGCCCTTCGCCGAGCGTGAACAGCTCCATCACCTCGCGCGCGAAATTCTCGTTCGGGCGCCCCTTGCGATTGCTCGCGCCATCGAGGTATTGCAGCATCGCCGGATCCTTCGCGACCGCATGCAGCAGCACGCCGAAGTTGCCGAGCGCCTCGCGGCGAAACAGCGCGTTCTGCGCCGCCATCGTCTGCGGATAAGGCACCTTGTCCTGCCCCGACGTGAAATGCCCATGCCAGAACAGCGTCATGCGCTCGGTGAGCGGCGACGGCGTGACGATCATCTCGTTGACCCACGCCGCGCGCAGCGCATCGTACCGAACGTTGCGCTCGCGCTGCTCGTCGCGCCGCATGTCGGGCGTCAGCGCCTGGCGCTGCGCGCGCGTCGGCGGCAACTCGGCGATCCAGTCGGGCCAGGTCGTGACGGGGTCGCGGCGAACGTTGCCGAGCGTGTCGGCCACGACCTGAGCGCGCGTCATGCCGACGACGCGCGCAACATCGGCGGGCGCGGGAGAAAAACCGGTACGACTCAGGAAAAACAATGCATCGTCCGCATCGAGCGGCGACTGCATGGCGGGCGACGGCGCCGGTGCGGCAGCGTTCGCTTTCATCGTCATGGACTCCCGGAGCGCACCGGCGGTGCGGATGCCGGTACAACGGCAATCGGCAGGCGAAAGTTGACGGAAAAATTGCTACGAATCTTTTCGGCGCGACGAATTTCGCGCGTGCGAAGGACGGCGTGTCAGCGCTTGTACAGCTCGCGAACGGCGTCTTCGATGTGCTGGCGCAAAAGGTGGCGTTCCTCGGGCGTCATGTGCCCGTCGCGGCGGCGCTGTTCGAGATCGGGAGGCACGGCGGAACGGACCGTCATCTCGGCGGTACGATCGGACTGCGGCGCTTTGCCGCGCGGCAGCTTGCGCGACGATGCGCCCTGCTCGGGGCGCTGCGCATACGCGAAGTTCGACGCATACGGACCGGCAAGCGCGATCGTCAGCATCAGTGCAATCCGGGCAGATCGCATGACCGTCCTCGCTTCTTTGGTCGATTTGTTCCCTTCGTCACGCGGCAACCGGCTACCTCTGGTACTTGAAAAACCCTGCGGAATTCGGGTGTGCAAAGATGAATGATGGAGTGCAGGGGAGTATCTACCGAATTTCGGCTTCGAGTAAAGGAATCTCTATAGCCTGCCTTTACTCGGCGCGACACTACGGGTAAATTTTGTAACCGACTGTAACGCACGAAAATACGCGACCGTGCGTCAATTCCCATTCGCGATAAGATGCCGATCATGGAAACGAAAAACCCCTCCAAGATTCTCGTCGTCGACGACGACCCGCGCCTGCGCGATCTGCTGCGCCGCTATCTCGGCGAGCAGGGTTTCAATGTCTACGTCGCGGAAAACGCGACCGCAATGAACAAGCTCTGGGTGCGCGAGCGTTTCGACCTGCTCGTGCTCGACCTGATGCTCCCGGGCGAAGACGGCCTGTCGATCTGCCGCCGCCTGCGCGGCAGCAACGACCGCACGCCGATCATCATGCTCACCGCGAAGGGTGAAGACGTGGATCGCATCGTCGGCCTCGAGATGGGCGCCGACGATTACCTGCCGAAGCCGTTCAACCCGCGCGAACTCGTGGCGCGCATTCATGCGGTGCTGCGCCGCCAGGCGCCGGCCGAACTGCCGGGCGCGCCGTCGGAAACCACCGAGGTGTTCGAGTTCGGCGAGTTCTCGCTGAACCTCGCGACGCGCACGCTGACGAAGTCGGGCCAGGAAATTCCGCTCACCACCGGCGAATTCTCGGTGCTGAAGGTGTTCGCGCGTCATCCGCGCCAGCCGCTGTCGCGCGAAAAGCTGATGGAGCTCGCACGCGGCCGTGAATACGAAGTGTTCGACCGCAGCCTCGACGTGCAGATCTCGCGCCTGCGCAAGCTGATCGAACCGGATCCGGGCAGCCCGCGCTTCATCCAGACTGTCTGGGGCCTCGGCTACGTGTTCATCCCGGACGGCGCCGCCTGATCTTTTTCCTTTCCGGTTTCGCCCGCCCACGGCCCGTCCCATGCGTATCGACCGGCGCCTCCTTCAGCTCGCGTTCGGCGGGCTGTTCTGGCGCACCTTCCTGCTGATCGCGCTGCTGATCTCGGTCAGTCTCGCCGCGTGGTTCCAGAGCTTTCGCGTGATCGAGCGCGAGCCGCGTGCGCAGCGCGTGGCTCTCCAGCTCGTCGCGATCGTGAAGCTCACGCGCACCGCCCTGCTCTATTCCGATCCCGATTTGCGGCGCGCGCTGCTGCAGGATCTCGAGAGCAACGAGGGCGTGCGCGTTTACCCGCGCGAGAAGACCGACAAGTTCAAGCTGCAGCCCGACGAATCGCTGAACCGCCTGATCGAACACGACATCCGCAGCCGCCTCGGCGACGATACCGTGATCGCCCAGTCGGTCAACGACATTCCCGGCGTGTGGATCAGCTTCAAGATCGACGACGACGATTACTGGGTCGCGCTCGACCGCGACCAGCTCGACAACGTCACGGGCCTGCAGTGGGCCGGCTGGGGGCTGTTCGCGCTCGCGTTGTCGCTATTCGGCTCCGCGTTCATCACCAGTCTGGTGAACCGGCCGTTCTCGCGGCTCGCGCTCGCCGCGCGGCAGATCGGCTCGGGCCAGACACCCGAACTGCTGCCCGAGCGCGGGATGGGCGTCGCGGCCGAGACCAATCGCAGCTTCAACCAGATGGTGCGTGACCTCGAGCAGCTCGAGGCCGACCGCGCGCTGATGCTCGCGGGTATCTCGCACGACCTGCGCACGCCGCTCGCGCGGCTGCGGCTCGAAACCGAGATGAGCCCGTCCGACCAGGCGACCAAGGACGCGATGGTCGACGACATCGAGCAGATGGACCGCATCATCGCGGCCTTCATCGACTACGCCCGCCCGTCGCAACGCAAGCCCGAGCCCGTCGATCTGTCGTCGATCGCGCAGGAAGTCGCCGCCCGCGTGTCGGGCGAGGATGGCGTCGAGATCCGCACGCGGCTCGCGCCGAGCGCGGTGATCGAAGCCGACGAGACCGACATGCGCCGCGTGATCGGCAACCTCGTCGAGAACGCGCGCAAGTATGGCCAGAGCACGCAGGACGGCGTGTCGCGCATCACGCTCGAGACGCGCGTGTCGCACGCGCGCGTCGAGCTGTCGGTGAGCGACGAAGGCCCCGGCATTCCCGAGGATCAGCTGCCGCTCGTGATGCGGCCGTTCTACCGCGTGGACACCGCCCGCACCAAGGCGGACGGCACGGGCCTCGGGATGGCGATCGTGCTGCGCCTCGTCGGCCGCTATCGCGGCGCGCTGCGGCTGCGCAACCGCAACCCGGAAGCGGGCCTCGAAGTCACGCTCGAATTCCCCGGCGCCGGCAAGGCGCGTGCGACTGCGTGACGCGCTCGCGCACGCTTCTTGCGCTGCACACTATCGATCCGGTTGAAAAAAGCTATGAGGATAGTTAGTCAAAATCTATTGAAGCGCATAGCTAATAGTGTTATAGTTTTGCCCATGCTGTCACATCATCGTTGCAGCACCGAGGTAGCTTGACTCAGTCTTCTTCCCAACTCATACAGGAGTATCCGCATGAAAACCGTGGGCGATAAACTCGAAGCTTTCACCGTCGTAGCCGCGAAGCCGGGCTTCAACAATCACGAGGAAAACGGCCAGTCGGCGTTCGAGACCGTCACTGAAGCGTCGTTCCCGGGCAAGTGGAAGATCATCTACTTCTATCCGAAGGATTTCACGTTCGTGTGCCCGACGGAAATCGTCGAATTCGCGAAGCTCACGAAGCAGTTCGAAGAGCGCGATGCCGTCCTGCTGGGCGGCAGCTCGGACAACGAATTCGTCAAGCTCGCATGGCGCCGTGAACACAAGGACCTCGACAAGCTGAACCACTACTCGTTCGGCGACGTCAAGGGCGAGCTGATCGACCAGCTCGGCGTGCGCGACAAGGAAGCCGGCGTGGCCCTGCGCGCAACGTTCATCGTCGATCCGGACAACACGATCCAGCACGTTTCGGTGAACAACCTGAACGTCGGCCGCAGCCCGGAAGAAGTCCTGCGGATTCTGGACGGCCTGCAAACGGACGAACTGTGCCCGTGCAACCGTGCAGTCGGCGGCGCAACGCTGTAAGCGCATCGATGCACGAAGCCCGCGGCGCACGTCCTGCCTGCGGGCTTTTTTAACGGCCAACCCATAGGAGATATCAATGGAATTCATCGATTCGATTAAGGCACGTATTCCCGACTACGCGAAGGACATTCGCCTGAACCTCGACGGCACGATCTCGCGCTCGTCGCTCGAAGGCACCGACGCGGTGGGCGTCGCGCTGGCGGCGGCCATCGCGGCGAAGAGCACGGTGCTCATCAAGACGATCCGCGAAGCCGGCGTCCTGTCGCCCGAAGAAACGAACGCCGTGCTGACGGCGGCCGCGCTGATGGGGATGAACAACACCTGGTATCCGTATGTCGAGATGGCCGACGATGCCGACCTGAAGACGCAACGCGCCGAGCTGCGGATGGGCGCGTATGCGACGCACGGCGGCGTCGACAAGCGCAAGTTCGAGATGTACGCGCTCGCCGCGTCGATCGTCGGCAAGTGCCACTTCTGCGTGAAGTCGCACTATGCGCTGCTGAAGAACGAGCAAGGGATGACCGTCACACAGCTGCGCGACGTCGGCCGTATCGCGTCGGTGATCAATGCCGCCGCGCAAGTGATCGCCGCAGAAGGCGAATAAGCGGTTGCCTCACCCGGCCGGCAGTCGCGCCGGCCCGGTCGCCGCTCCAAACGAAAATGCCACGCACCCGCGTGGCATTTTTCATTTCCGCAGCGCGGCGGGCGAACCGCGCGCCGCCGCCGCCCGGCGTCAGCCGCCCTGCTTCACCAGCAGCGCGGCGGCCTGCGCCTCGATCCCTTCGCCACGGCCGAGATAGCCGAGCTTCTCGTTGGTCTTCGCCTTCACGTTCACGCGATCGAGCGGCAGCCCGAGATCGGCCGCGATGTTCGCGCGCATCCCGTCGATATGCGGCGCCAGCTTCGGCGCCTGCGCGATCACGGTGCTGTCGACGTTCTGGATCGTGAAGCCGGCAGCCTTGACGCGTGCGGCGCACTCGCGCAGCAGCACGCGGCTGTCGGCGCCCTTGAACGCCGCGTCCGTGTCGGAGAAGTGGCGGCCGATGTCGCCGAGCGCCGCCGCGCCGAACAGCGCGTCGGTGATCGCGTGCAGCAGCACGTCCGCGTCCGAGTGGCCGAGCAGGCCGCGTTCGTACGGAATCGTCACGCCGCCGATGATGAGGGGGCGCCCCTCGACGAGCTGGTGCACGTCGTAGCCTTGTCCGATTCTGAAATCCATGCGTATTCCGATTGTGAGGGGTGAAAGTCAGGAAGCGTTCGAGGAGCGTGCGAGGATCGCTTCCGCGAGCGCGAAATCTTCCGGGTACGTGACCTTGAAATTGCGCAGGCTGCCCTGCACGACGCGCGGCGTATGGCCAGCCCATTCGATCGCGCTCGCCTCGTCGGTCAGGTCGTGCCCTTCGCGCTGCGCGCGCAGGATCGCCTCGCGCAGCATGCCGATGCGGAACATCTGCGGCGTCTGCGCCTGCCACAGCGCGTCGCGAGACTCGGTGCGAGCGATCGCGTCGCCGCCGGCCGGCACGCGCTTGAGCGTATCGGCCACCGGCAGCGCGACGATGCCGCCGACCGGATCGTCCTTCAGCGTCGCGACGAGCGTGCGAATCAGCTCCGGCGTGATGCCCGGGCGCGCGGCGTCGTGCACCAGCACCCAGTCGTGGTCGGTCGCGCCGAATTCCGCCAGTTCGAGCAGCCCGTTCAGCACCGACGCCTGGCGCGAGCCGCCGCCGCAGCGGCGCACCGCGAAGCGCAGGCCCGCGAAGCGGCGCGCATCGAAGTGGGAATCGTCGGGCGCGAGGACGACGAGCGTCTGCGCGAATTCGCTGCACGCGTCGAACGCGGCAAGCGTGTAATGCAGCAGCGCGCGGCCGGCCAGCGTGCGGTATTGCTTCGGCACGGCCGAGCCGGAACGGCTGCCGGTGCCGGCACAGGGAATCAGGGCGAAAAGTCGGGGAGTCACGAAGGGAAACGCCGGAAAGATGAAATCGAGAAGCGGATTTTATAATAGGTCTTTCGTCTCGACCGGCGCACCGCGATGCGCCCGTGCACGCCACCCCTGTCGTCCCTATGCCAGATAACGCTTCCACCCCGTCCGCCTCGCCCGTTGCCCGCGTCAAGCCCGGCCAGCGCTTCGCCTTCGACGGCGCGCATGGTTCCGCCGACGCGCTCGCCATCGCCCGTTATCTCGCCGACAACCGCCAGGACGTGCCGCTCCTCGCGGTGATCTGCGCGAACGCGGTCGACGCGCAGCGGCTCTCGCAGGAAATCCGCTACTTCTCGCCCGACGCGCGCGTGCGCCTGCTGCCGGACTGGGAAACGCTGCCGTACGACACGTTCTCGCCGCACCAGGATCTCGTGTCCGAGCGGCTGGCCACGCTGCACGACCTCGGCGAAGGCCGCTGCGACATCCTGCTCGTGCCCGCGACCACCGCGCTGTACCGGATGCCGCCCGCGTCGTTCATGGCCGCGTACACGTTCGCATTCGCGCAGGGCGAGCGCCTCGACGAGGCGAAGCTGAAGGCGCAGCTCACGCTGGCCGGCTACGAGCACGTGAGCCAGGTCGTGCGGCCCGGCGAATACTGCGTGCGCGGCTCGCTGATCGACCTGTACCCGATGGGCTCGCCGCTGCCGTACCGGATCGACCTGTTCGACGACCAGGTCGACTCGATCCGCGCGTTCGACCCGGACACGCAGCGCAGCCTCTACCCGGTACGCGACGTGCGCCTCCTGCCCGGCCGCGAGTTTCCGTTCGACGAAGCCGCACGCACGGCCTTCCGCAGCCGCTGGCGCGAAACCTTCGAAGGCGACCCGAGCCGCGCGCCGATCTACAAGGACATCGGCAACGGCGTGCCGTCGGCCGGCATCGAGTACTACCTGCCGCTGTTCTTCGACGAAACCGCCACGCTGTTCCACTACCTGCCGCAGGATGCGCACCTCGTGTTCACCGGCGATCTCGAGGCGTCGATCCGCCGCTTCACGGCCGACACGAAGCAGCGCCATGCGTTCCTCGCGCACGATCGCGAGCGGCCGATCCTCGAGCCGCAGCGCCTGTTCCTGTCCGACGAGGACTTCTTCGCGTTCGCGAAGCCGTTCGCACGGGTCGTGCTGCCCGCGCAGCCGGCCGGCGGCTGGGCGACGGCGCTGCCCGAGCTCACCGTCGACCGCCATGCCGACGATCCGCTCGCGTCGCTGCGCACGTTCGTCGAATCGTCGGGCAAGCGCGTGCTGCTGACCGTCGAATCGGCCGGCCGGCGCGAGACGATCCTGCAACTGCTCGCCGAACACCATCTGCGCCCCGCGTCGAACGACCACTTCGCCGGCTGGCTCGAGAGCGACGCACGCTTCGCGCTCGGCGTCGCGCCGCTCGCGAACGGCTTCGCGGTGCCGGGCGAAGGCTACGCGGTCGTCACCGAAACCGAGCTGTACGGCGCCCTCGGCCGCCGCACGGGCCGCCGCCGGCAGGAACAGGCGAGCAACGTCGACGCGATGGTGCGCGACCTGTCGGAGCTGAAGGTCGGCGACCCGGTCGTCCACGCACAGCACGGCATCGGCCGCTACATGGGCCTCGTGTCGATGGATCTCGGCGAAGGCGAAACCGAATTCCTGCATCTCGAATACTCGGGCGACAGCAAGCTATACGTGCCGGTCGCGCAGTTGCACGTGATCTCGCGCTACAGCGGCGCCGATCCCGACAGCGCGCCGCTGCACGCGCTCGGCTCCGGCCAGTGGGAACGCGCGAAGCGCAAGGCCGCGCAGCAGATCCGCGATACGGCCGCCGAGCTGCTGAACCTCTACGCACGCCGCGCGGCGCGCGAAGGCCACGCGTTCTCGCTCGATCCGCGCGACTACGTGAAGTTCGCGGAGAGCTTCGGCTTCGAGGAAACGCCCGACCAGGCGGCCGCCATTGCCGCCGTGATCGGCGACATGACGAGCGGCAAGCCGATGGACCGCCTCGTGTGCGGCGACGTCGGCTTCGGCAAGACCGAGGTGGCGCTGCGCGCCGCGTTCATCGCGGTGCTGGGCGGCAAGCAGGTCGCGCTGCTGTCGCCGACCACGCTGCTCGCCGAGCAGCACACGCAGACCTTCGCCGACCGCTTCGCGGACTGGCCGGTGCGGATCGTCGAGCTGTCGCGCTTCAAGACCACGAAGGAAGTCAACGCGGCAATCGCGCAAATCAACGAAGGCAGCGTCGACATCGTGATCGGCACGCACAAGCTGCTGTCGTCGGACGTGCAGTTCAAGCGCCTCGGCCTCGTGATCATCGACGAGGAACACCGCTTCGGCGTGCGCCAGAAGGAAGCGCTGAAGGCGCTGCGCGCGGAAGTCGACGTGCTGACGCTCACCGCGACGCCGATCCCGCGCACGCTCGGGATGGCGCTCGAAGGGCTGCGCGATTTCTCGGTCATTGCCACCGCGCCGCAGAAGCGGCTCGCGATCAAGACCTTCGTGCGCCGCGAGGAGGAAAGCGTGATCCGCGAGGCGATGCTGCGCGAACTGAAGCGCGGCGGCCAGGTGTACTTCCTGCACAACGAGGTCGAGACGATCGAGAACCGCAAGGCGATGCTCGAGGCGCTCGTGCCCGAAGCACGCATCGTGATCGCGCACGGCCAGATGCACGAACGCGAACTCGAACGGGTGATGCGCGATTTCGTCGCGCAGCGCGCGAACGTGCTGCTGTGCACGACCATCATCGAGACCGGCATCGACGTGCCGAGCGCGAACACGATCATCATGCATCGCGCGGACAAGTTCGGCCTCGCGCAGCTTCACCAGCTGCGTGGCCGCGTCGGCCGCTCGCACCACCAGGCGTATGCGTACCTGCTGGTCCACGATCCGCAGGCGCTGACCAAGCAGGCGCAGCGCCGGCTCGAAGCGATCCAGCAGATGGAGGAACTCGGTTCGGGCTTCTATCTCGCGATGCACGACCTCGAGATCCGCGGCACCGGCGAAGTGCTCGGCGACAAGCAGTCCGGCGAGATCCACGAGATCGGCTTCCAGCTCTATACGGACATGCTGAACGACGCGGTGAAGGCGCTGAAGAACGGCAAGGAGCCCGACCTCACCGCCCCGCTCGCCGCGACGACCGAAATCAACCTGCATGCGCCGGCGATCCTGCCGGCCGACTACTGCGCGGACGTGCAGGAGCGGCTGTCGCTCTACAAGCGGCTCGCGAACTGCGAGCACGGCGACGCGATCGACGGCATCCAGGAAGAGCTGATCGACCGCTTCGGCAAGCTGCCGCCGCAGGCGCACGCGCTCGTCGAGACGCACCGGCTGCGGATCGCCGCGAAGCCGCTCGGCATCGTGAAGATCGACGCGAGCGAGGTGGCGATCGGGCTGCAGTTCGAGCCGAATCCGCCGATCGACCCGATGCGGATCATCGAGATGGTGCAGAAGCACCGGCACATCAAGCTCGCGGGCCAGGACAAGCTGCGCATCGAGACGCGCTCGCCCGATCTCGCGATCCGCGTGTCGACGATCAAGGAAACGCTGCGCGCGCTCGGACCCAAGCAGGGAGCGGCTGCCGCCGTGCGCTGACGCGATACTGACGGGCGCGGCGTTGCTGCACCGCACCGCGCCCGGCGCGGGCGGGCCGACGCGTTTTTGAGTATGATTTTCCCATTCATCAGACGGAGTCTTGCCATGTCCACTCTCGACGCGACAGCGCCGTCCGCCGCACCCCAAGGCGCAGCGTCGCTCGTCAGCCTGCCCTGGATCAAGCAACTGGTGTCGATGGACACGACGAGCCGCGTGCCGAACCTCGGCCTGATCGAAACGGTGCGTGACGCGCTCGCCGCGAAAGGCATCGCATCGACGATCACGCACGATCCGCGTGAAGGCTGGGCGAACCTGTTCGCCACCGTGCCCGCGCACGACGGCTCGACGAACGGCGGCATCGTGCTCTCCGGGCATACCGACGTCGTGCCGGTCGACGGCCAGCAATGGGACAGCAACCCGTTCGCGCCGGAAATCCGCGACGGCCGCCTGTACGGCCGCGGCACCTGCGACATGAAGGGCTTCATCGGCGCCGCGCTCGCGCTGCTGCCCGAGATGCAGGCAGCGAAGCTCGCGAAGCCGATCCATTTCGCGCTGTCCTATGACGAGGAAATCGGCTGCGCCGGCGCGCCGCTGATGATTGCGGATCTGGTCAAGCGCGGCGTGCAGCCGTCCGGCTGCATCGTCGGCGAGCCGACCAGCATGCGGCCGATCATCGCGCACAAGGGCATCAACGCGTACCGCTGCTGCGTGCGCGGCCACGCGGCGCATTCGTCGCTGACGCCGAAGGGGCTGAACGCGATCGAGTACGCGGCGCGGCTCATCTGCCACATCCGCGACATCGCCGACCGCTTTCGCGCCGAAGGCCCGTTCGACGAACTGTACGACGTGCCGTTCACCACCGCGCAGACGAGCACGATCCAGGGCGGCAACGCGATCAACACGGTGCCGGCCGAATGCCGGTTCGATTTCGAGTTCCGCAACCTGCCGACGCTCGATCCCGAGCAGATCTTCACGCGCATCGAAGCGTATGCACGGGACACGCTGCTGCCGCAGATGCTGCGCGAGCATCCGAATGCCGCGATCGAGTTCTCGAAGATCGCCGCGGCGCCCGGCCTCGACGCCACCGAACAGGCCGCGATCACGCAGCTCGTGCGCGCGCTGACGGCCGACCAGGACAAGCGCAAGGTCGCGTACGGCACCGAGGCCGGTTTGTTCGAACGCGCGGGCATCCCGAGCGTCGTGTGCGGGCCCGGCAACATCGAGCAGGCGCACAAGCCGAACGAATATGTCGAGCTCGCGCAGCTCGCCGGCTGCGAACAGTTCCTGCGCAAGTTCATCCGCAGCATGTCGGTCGACGCACACTGACTGCCCCCCGCCACGCCGGCTCGCGTGTGCGGGCCGGCCCACTCCGCCACCCGCCACGTCATGTCGACTGAACAACAGGGCGCCGCCCATACGACGATCGACGGCGAGCCGATCCCGACGCTCGACGAAATCGCCGCACAGCATTTCGCGCTGTCGCCGTGGGTCGCGCGCACGCCCGTGTTCGAACGCGCCGACCTGCCATCGCTTGAAGGCACGCACGTCAACTTCAAGTTCGAGTTGCTGCAGGTCAGCGGCAGCTTCAAGGCGCGCGGCGCATTCACGCACCTGCTCGCGCTCGACGAGGCGCGCAGGAACGCCGGCGTCACCTGCGTATCGGCCGGCAATCACGCGGCGGCCGTCGCGTACGCGGCGATGCGGCTCGGCAGCAGCGCCAAGGTCGTGATGTTCCATACCGCAAGCCCGTCGCGCATCGCGCAATGCAAGCAGTACCGCGCGGAAGTCGTGCTGGCCGGCAGCGCATCGCAGGCATTCGATCTGGTCCGGCGGATCGAGGCCGAGGAAGGCCGCTTCTTCATCCATCCGTTCAACGGCTATCACACGATCCTCGGCACCGCGACGCTCGGCTACGAATGGGCGACCCAGACGCCCGACCTCGACGCGGTGATCGTGCCGATCGGCGGCGGCGGGCTCGCGGCCGGCATGGCGACCGCGCTGCGGCTCGCGAATCCGCGTGTGCACGTGTACGGCGTCGAGCCGGAAGGCGCCGATGCGATGAGCCGCAGCTTCGCGGCGAATCACACGATCAAGATGAGCGCGATGCAGACGATCGCCGATTCGCTGATGGCGCCGCATACCGAGGAATACAGCTACCAGCTGTGCCGGCGCCACGTCGACCGCATCGTCACCGTGTCCGACGACGCGCTGCGGGCCGCGATGCTGTTCCTGTTCTCGCAGCTGAAACTGTCGGTCGAACCGGCGTGCGCGGCTGCGCTGGCCGCCCTGCTCGGCCCGCTGCGCGAAACGCTGCAGGGCAAGCGCGTCGGCGTGCTGCTGTCGGGCACCAGTACCGACCCCGCCACACTCGGCATGCATCTCGCGCACGCGACACTGCAGCACTGACCCCACATCGGGCACGCGTGGATGAACCTAGGGTTATCCCCAGATTATGTTGACAGCCCTGTTGATAACCCGCCGGACAAGCACGCAAGTGGTTGAGCGCGCAGCGTTTTGCGCGCGCGGAGGTCGATCGTCACGAAATGGGCAGATGCGCTCGCTGGCCGCCTGCGTCATGGCGACCGCCCTGCTCGCCGGTTGCGCGGCACCGCCGTCGCCCGTCGTCGACGCACCGCCGGCCTGCACGCAGCCCGGCGAAAACCGCATGCTGCAGGCCGACCTGCTGTTCGGGCGCGACATCACGGGGCGCGGCCCCGTCACCGATGCGGAGCGCGCGGCATTCCTCGCCGACACGGTCACACCACGGTTCCCCGACGGCCTCACCTACTGGGATACACACGGCCAGTGGCGCGACCAGACAAGCGGCGGAATCACGCGCGAAGACAGCTTCGTGCTCCGTATCATCGCCGACGATACTGCCGACACACGTGCGCGGCTCGCCGCGATCCGGCAAGCGTACATGCAGCGATTTCACCAGCAATCGGTCGGCATGACGGTCGTGCCGGCCTGCGCATCGTTCTGATTCCCCCCTCTCCGTCTGCCGGCCATTCGCGCAAAAAAACGGGCGCCCGAAGGCGCCCGTCGCATGCCGGAACCGCGGCGTGCCGCTTATTTGCTCTCGAACATGTCCATGATCTGCTGCTTCTCCTGCGGCGTGACGGGCGGCGGCGCAAGCCCCGCCGCGCCAGCCGAGCCGAGTGCGTCGTTCGCGCTGATCGAATTCTCGGCCGGGTTGATGTCGACGTTCGCGACGAAGCCGTTGCCCGGCGTGCGATCGGCGTAGTACAGCTCGCCGTCGATCGACGTCAGGCCGTCCGGCATCGGCATCTGCTGCTCGGGCACGCCGTTCAGCGCGGTGCGCATGTAGTTCACCCAGATCGGCAATGCGAGCTGTGCGCCGAATTCGCGGCTGCCGAGGCTCTTCGGCTGATCGAAGCCCATCCACGCGACCGCGACGAGCGACTGCTGGTAGCCGGCGAACCAGCCGTCCTTCGCGTCGTTCGTCGTACCCGTCTTGCCCTGCAGGTCGCTGCGGCCCAGTGCGTTGGTGCCCGCGCCCGTGCCGGCCGTCGCGACCGAATGCAGCAGGCTGTTCATCACGTACGCATTGCGGCCTTCGATCGTGCGCGGCGCCGTGCTGCCCGCGAGCACCGGCTGCGACTTCTGCAGCGCCTGGCCGCGTGCGTCGTCGACCTCGGCGATCAGGTACGGGTCGACCTTGTAGCCGCCGTTCGCGAACACCGCATAGCCGGTCGCGAGCTGCAGCGGCGTCACGAGGCCCGCGCCGAGCGCCATCGGCAGGTAAGGCGGCGTCTTCGCGGGATCGAAGCCGAAGCGCTGCGTGACGTACTGCTGCGCGTACTGCGTACCGATCGACGCGAGGATCCGGATCGACACGAGGTTCTTCGAACGCTGCAGGCCGGTGCGCATCGTCATCGGGCCGTCCGGCTGGTCGTCGTCCTTCGGCTCCCAGGCGGTGCCGCCCGGCACGCTCGGCGGGAAGTACAGCGGCGCGTCGTTGATCATCGTCGCCGGCCCGAGCCCCTTGTCGAGCGACGCCGAGTAGATGAACGGCTTGAACGACGAGCCCGGCTGCCGCCAGGCCTGCGTCACGTGGTTGAACTTGCTCTTGTTGAAGTCGAAGCCGCCGACGAGTGAGCGGATCGCGCCGTCCTGCGGCGCGATCGCGACGAGCGCGCCTTCGACCTGCGGCAGCTGCACGACCTGCCAGCCCGTCTTGCCGTCCTTCAGCACGCGCACGACCGAGCCCGGCTTGATGCGCAGCGTGTCGTTCGCGCGGGGGCTGAGCGCGCCCGCCACGAAGCGCAGCCCGGCCGGGCCGATCGTCGTGGTCGCGCCGCCGACGAACTGCACCTCGACCGCGTTCGGCGATGCCGACAGCACGACCGCCGACTGCAGGTCGCCGTTGTCCGGGTGATCGGCGAGCGCGTCGTCGATCGCCTCGTCGCGGTCGTCGCCGGCCGCGGGCAGCTTGATCGACGCTTCCGGCCCGCGATAGCCATGGCGGCGCTCGTAGTCGAGAATGCCGCGACGCACGGCCTGGTACGCGGCTTCCTGGTCGGACGAGTTGATCGTCGTCGTGACGGTCAGCCCGCGCGTATAGGTTTCGTCCTTGTACTGCTGGTACATCATCTGCCGCACCATCTCGGCGACGTACTCGCCGTGCACCGCGTACTGGTTGCCCGGCGTGCGCACGTGGATCTCTTCCTTCACGGCCTCGTCGTACTGCGGCTGCGTGATGTAGCCGACCTCGAGCATGCGCTTCAGGATGTATTCCTGGCGCACCTTCGCACGCTTCGGATTGACGACCGGGTTATACGCGGACGGCGCCTTCGGCAGCCCGGCGAGCATCGCCGCTTCCGCGAGCGTGATGTCCTTCAGGTCCTTGCCGAAATACACGCGTGCGGCGGCCGCGAAGCCGTACGAGCGCTGGCCGAGATAGATCTGGTTCATGTACAGCTCGAGAATCTGGTCCTTCGTCAGGGCCTTCTCGATCTTGTACGCGAGCAGCATTTCGTAAATCTTGCGCGTGTAGGTCTTCTCGCTCGACAGGAAGAAGTTGCGCGCGACCTGCATCGTGATCGTGCTCGCGCCCTGGCGCGCGCCGCCGTGCATCAGGTCGGCGACACCCGCACGCAGGATGCCGACGAAGTCGACGCCGCCGTGTTCGTAGAAGCGGTAGTCCTCGATCGCGAGCACCGCCTTCTTCATCACGTCCGGAATGTCCTGGAAGCGCACGAGGCTGCGGCGCTCTTCGCCAAACTCGCCGATCAGCACGTGGTCGGCCGTGAACACGCGCAGCGGCACCTTCGGCTGGTAGTTGGTCAGCGCATCGAGCGACGGCAGCTGCGGCGCCATCACGACCAGCGCATAGCCGACGATCAGCGCGCCGACGATCGCCAGCGTCGCGATAAGGCCGGCGAACCACAGCATGACGCGCGAGCCGAACGAGCGACCACGCCCTCCGCCGCCGCTGCGCTGGGTGCGGCGGTCGTCGTCGCGATCGTCGTCATCGGGGTAATAGGCTCCGGACGGCGAACGGCGCAGCGTGTAGTGGGGTTCGTTCCTGTCGGAAGAAGAAGGCGGTCGTTTGATAATTGGCATGTCGGAATGGCGGGCGGTCGTGGCGCCCTCGGACGCATGCGGA
This sequence comes from Burkholderia sp. Tr-20390, assembly GCF_017104595.1. Classification (NCBI taxonomy): domain Bacteria; kingdom Pseudomonadati; phylum Pseudomonadota; class Betaproteobacteria; order Burkholderiales; family Burkholderiaceae; genus Burkholderia; species Burkholderia sp. Tr-20390. The sequence goes on from NZ_JAAGPC010000028.1 coordinate 28,638, forward strand.
AATGCAGGCGAATGAATCAGAGCGGATACAGCGTGATGCGGCTGTCACGTCGACAGACCCCGCCGCGCGGCGATCCGTTCCCGCGACGTGACAGCGCATTTTAATGAAATCGACCGGGTGCCTTCGCGATTTTTTGTAAAAATTCCCGCAATGCCGTGATTTAAGGAACGTATTGTCGGCATCCTCTGCCTATCATGGACACGCAATATCGCGCGCACGCGCCGGCTTTCTTTCAATCGCGAAAGGTTCGACATCGTGATGCGCAAGCCGCTTGAACTCGCGCGTTTAAGCCGTATTTAAGTGAACCGGTGGTGTAATATCCGCCGGCTCATGCGGGTCGGAACCGGCTCGCAACGGGCACTGCCGCTCTCACGCGGCGCCTTTCAACCACGGAGGATTTCATGTCGCTTTTCGACTCTGTTTCGCGCACGATCAAAGGCCTGCTGAACGATGCGGCCGATTCGGTACAGGATCCGTCGCGCGACGCACGGCAGATCGTGCGGGAGCTCGACGACAGCATCGGCCGTGCCGAGAATTCGCTGATCGAGATCGAGGCACAGGTCGCGACCCAGCGCAGCAAGCGCGATGCGGCCGACGACAAGGTGAAGAAGTACGAGGACGGCGCGAAGCGCGCGCTGCAGTCCGGTGACGAAGCGCTCGCCCGCGAGGCCCTTGCCGCGCAGTCGAACGCGGAAGCCGAGCGTGACGCGCTCGCAGCCGAATTGACGACGCTCGAGCCGTCGGTCGACAAGCTGAAGGGGCAGATCGCCGACATGCGTCAGCGCCGCAACGACCTGAATGCACGCTCGAACATCCTGCAGGCCAAGCAGGAAATCGCGCAGGCGAAGGACGTCGCGGCCAGCGCCCTGGGCGGCATCGGCGGCAAGAACCTGTCCGAGGACTTCCAGAAGCTCGAGGACAAGGTCGCGCTGCAGAACGCCCGCTCGGACGCGCGCCTGAATTCGGCCGACACGTCGAGCGGCAAGGCGCTCGACGACAAGCTCGCCGCGCTGAACAAGGGCCCGTCGGTCGAGGATCGCCTCGCCGCGCTGAAGAAGCAGCTGGACACGCCCGCGCAGTAACGGCCACTGCGGGCCACCGCGCCGCCGCCCGCCCCGGGCGCGGCGCGAACCGATCGTCAGGAGACGGGCGCCTGCGCCCGGTTCGACCATGAAGAAATCTCTCGCCGCACTCGGCCTCTCGCTGATGGTGCTGTCGTCCGCCGCGTTTGCGGTCCCGTCGCTGCAGCAGGTCGAGCAATCGATCGCGCAACGCAACTGGCAGCAAGCCGACACGCAGCTGTCGCAAGTCATCGACGCCCATCCGAACAACGCGCATGCGCGCTACCTGTACGCACAGGTGCTGGACCGCGAAGGCCGCGCGTCCGACGCACTCGAGCAGCTGCAGCGCGCGAAGTCGCTCGATCCGCAACTCAAGTTCACCGACGCATCGCGCTTCGCGCAGACGGAGTCGCGCATCCGCGCCGACGCCGCGCGCGTGAGCGGCAACGTGCCGTCGGCCACGCAGGCAGGGACACTGCAGCCGGGGCTCGCGCCCGCCGTCGCGCCGGCCGAAAAACACGGCCCGTCGACCGGCATGTGGATCGGCTTCGGGCTGATTGCCGCGGTGATCGCGCTGGTGCTGCGCTGGACGCTGCGGCGCGCACGCACGGCCGACGACAGCCGCGCCGACGACGAACGCCGCACCCAGCTCAAGCGCGCCACCGACGTGCTGAACGACATCCGCCCGCTGAAGCTCGACGCGAAGCTGTCGACGGCGCCCGGCGCCGCGGCGCTCACGGGCGAACTCGAAGCGATCGAGACCGATGCGCGCACGCTCGTCGAAACGCTGTCGAACGGCAAGAACCCGGTGCCGCCGTATCGCGTCGATGAACTCGAACAGCGTCATGCAAGCGTGAAGGCACGCGTCGAAGGCCGTCCCGACCCGGCCGCGCAACCGGCGGCACCGGCGAACGGCAGCGGCTCCGTGTATGCGCAGGAAGCCGATCGCATGACGGGCGCGCAAGGCCAGCCGTATCCTCAGCAGCCCTACCCGCAACAGCAACCGCCGGTGGTGATCCAGCAAGGCGGCGGTGGTTTCGGCGGCGGCATGGGCGGGTTGCTGACCGGTGTGTTGCTCGGCGAGGCGATGTCCGGCGGCCGCGAGCGCGTGGTCGAACGCGACGTGATCGTCGACGGCGAGCGCCGCCGGCAGGAGAACGACCCGGGCTTCGACCTCGGCCGCGGCGACAGTTCGAACTGGAGCGACGGCAACGGTGGCGGCGGCGGCATGGATCTCGGCAGCAACGACGACGGCTGGACCGACGACAACACCTGACGCTACGCAGCGCGTCGACGCCCCCGCGACGCGCTGCATTGCACGCCACGCTCCCCTGCAGGGCCGGCCGCGCCGACGCGCGGATTTGTCAATCATTTCAAGATGGACTACCGGCAATGGGGAGCGTTCGCTATCATGCGGCCATCGGCGTGCCACCGACCCTCATTCGACGCTCTGCATCCCTGCGCGTCGCGGCACGCCTCCTCTCGCCCCCAACAGGAGAAAGCCGCTCATGAGCATCATCAAGGAATTCAAGGAGTTCGCCGTCAAGGGCAACGTCATGGATCTCGCCGTCGGCGTGATCATCGGCGGCGCGTTCTCGAAGATCGTCGACTCGGTCGTGAAAGACCTCATCATGCCGGTCATCGGCGTGCTGACCGGCGGCCTGGATTTCTCGAACAAGTTCGTTCTGCTCGGCACCATCCCCCCGACGTTCAAGGGTAATCCCGATTCGTTCAAGGACCTGCAGGCCGCGGGTGTCGCCGCATTCGGCTACGGCTCGTTCATCACGGTGGCAATCAATTTCGTCATCCTCGCGTTCATCATTTTCCTGATGGTGAAATTCATCAACAAGCTGCGCAAGCCGGAAGAAGCCGCACCGGCCGCGACGCCGGAAGACACGGTGCTGCTGCGCGAGATCCGCGATTCGCTGAAGCAGCGCTGAAGCCCAGCGCCCCGCCAGCCAGGCCCGCCCCGTGCGGGCCTTTTTATTGCGCGCGCGATGCACCGCCGCATGCGGCCTATCTCACTTTTTTGTGACGGGCGAATGCACGCGCGGGGAAAGCAGGTCTATGATGGAGACTAAACGACAGTACGGGCGCCAAGACGCTGGCTGTGTCGATCATGGCGAGCAGGTCGACGGGAGACATTGATCGTCGTACTGCACGAAGGCAGCATTTTCGTGTGCTATAAAGGATCGACATGCGGCGTACATAGCCGGGAGTGGGTCGCATGAAAGTGCCGCATTTCTTGCAATTGTTTTTGAGGCGAGTGTTTATGTCCTTCCCGAAAAAACGTCGGCGTGCCCAGCAGGATGGCCAGGAGTCATTCCTCGCGGTATTGCGCCACTCGAAACCGTTTGCCCAGCTCGACACCAAGATTGCCCGCGCCCGTGCGCAGGACGAACCCGTCCTGTACGCACATGTGCTGCCCGGTCTCGACGTGCTCCTGTGCAGCGTACGCGGCGCCCAGCCGCCTTATCCCGCCATCGCCGAGTTGCGCAAGCGCTGCATCGAATCGATCGCCAACGCGCTCGAGCAACCGCTGGACGGCCTCGAGAACGGCGGATACTGGTATGAAGCAAACGGCTTCGGCTTCCTCGTGTTTGCCAGCCGTGCGCGTGCGCGCATCCTGCCCGAGTTTGGTGCAGGCACGAAAGCGAGCCTGCGCGGCGGGCTCGGTCGCCAGAACGCCGGCGACACGACACCACGCTCCCTCGGCTGATCACCGTGCCATTCGATGGGCCGCCTCCGGGCGGCCCATCTGACATTCACGCGCCCCGCTTGCCCGTCACGACACCTGCTGACGCTCGTTGCCGGGTCGCACGATGTCGATGAACGCGGCGAAATCGGCACCGGCGAGCCCTTGCGCGGCGCCGAGCCGCAACACCTGCTGCACGGTGGCCGATACGGGCATCACTGCGCCCGTGTCACGCGCCGCGTCGGCGATCGCATCGACGTCCTTCTGGAACGTGCCGAGCGCGCCGATCGGAGCATGACCGCCCGACGTCATGCGCGGCACGAACGTCTGCAACAGCACCGAATCGGCCCAGCCGCCGGCCAGCGCTTCGGCGAGCCGAGCGGCATCGATGCCGCTCGCCTGCGCCAGACCGACGGCCTCGGCGATCGCGGTCACCGTCGCGGTGACGATCGCCTGGTTGCACAGCTTCGCCGTCTGCCCCGCGCCCGCATCGCCCATGTGCGTGATCCGCGACGCATACGCGTCGATCAGCGGCCGCACCGCGTCGAGATCGGCCGCGCGGCCGCCGGCCATCACCGCGAGCGTGCCGGCCTGCGCGCCGGGCACGCCGCCCGACACCGGCGCATCGACCCAGCCGACGCCGAGCGCCGCTGCACGCGCCGCGTAATCGCGCGTGGCGGCGGGCGCAATGCTCGAATGATCGACGATGCGCTGCAGGCGACGCGCACGCGCATCGCCGGACAGCAGGCCGTGCTCGCCGAACGCGACATCGCCCACCGCGCGGCCGTCGAGCACGCACACGAATACCGTCTCGACGCGCTCCGCCAGTTCGCGCGGCGTGCCGACCACCTGCGCGCCGTCCTTCACGAGCGCCTCGGCCTTGTCGCGCGAGCGGTTCCACACGCTGACCCGATGCCCTGCCGCCAGCAAATGCCGAATCATCGGCGCGCCCATCAATCCCGGTCCGCAAAATCCGACTTCCACGATGCTCCTCGTCTCCGATATGGGTTGAACTTGCCGCCCATCATACCTATCACTCAAGAAGCCGGGCACGCGCGGCGCCGCTTCGGGACCACGGCTTGCGCCGGCCATCCATACCGACATCCCAGGGAGCGCATCATGAGCGACCACGTGTACAAGATGATCGAGCTGACCGGCTCGTCGAAGCAATCGAGCGACGACGCCATCCGCAACGCGATCTCGAAAGCCGGCAAGACGCTGCACAACCTGCACTGGTTCCAGGTGACCGAAACGCGCGGGCACATCGAAGGCGACCAGGTCGTGCACTGGCAGGTCACGCTGAAAGTCGGCATGCGCATCGACGACTGACGCGCCCCCTGCATCACACGCCGCGCCGCTGACCGGATCCGTGCAACGCGCTTTCCGCGCGGCGCCGCGCGCCTCACTTCGCACCCGTTCAGGCCCCTTGTCGCGGCCCGGCCGGCGGGTACCTGCGGGTATCCATCTCTTGACGCTGATTTTCGTTCATATTAAAAACGATATACCCACCCCACCCCTCGATCAGCCCAGCCATATAAACCGGAGATAACATGAGTCAGCAACGCGAGGCGATCGACACGTACCTCTTGCGCGTCTTGCACACCTTGTTGATGGAGCGCAGCGTCACGCGCGCGGCCGTCAAACTGAACCAGTCGCAACCGGCGATCAGCGCCGCGCTGCGGCGCCTGCGCGACATCACCGGCGATCCGCTGCTGGTGCGCGGCAAATCCGGCATGGTGCCGACCGAATACGGGCTGCGCCTGCTCGAGCCCGTGCAGAACGCGCTGCGTGAAATCGAGCGCATCAAGTTCCAGCAGCACAATTTCGACCCGGCCACGTCGATCCGCTGCTACCGGATCGGCTGCCCCGACTACCTGAACGTGCTGTTCGTGCCGACCGTGGTCGAGCGCTTCCGCCAGGCCGCGCCGAACGCGACGCTCGAGTTCCATTCGCTCGGCCCCGCGTTCGACTACGAGCTTGCGCTGGAAGACGGCAAGCTCGACATCGTCGTCGGCAACTGGCCCGAGCCGCCCGAGCAGCTGCACCTGTCGAACCTGTTCGTCGACGAGATCGTCTGCCTGATGAGCAACACGCACCCGTTCGCGAAGCGCGGCGGGCTCACGCTCGACCAGTACCTGAACGCACCGCATCTCGCGCCGACGCCGTACTCGGTCGGCCAGCGCGGCGCGATCGACGTGCATCTCGCGCGCGAACGGCTCAAGCGCCACGTGGTCGTCACGCTGCCGTACTTCAACCTCGCACCGTACGTGCTCGTGAAGTCCGACCTGATCTTCACGACGACGCGACTGTTCGCCGATCACTACGCGAAGTTCCTGCCGCTGTCGGTCGTGCCGGCGCCGCTCGACTTCCCGCCGATGCAGTACTACCAGCTGTGGCACGAGCGCTGCCATTACTCCGACGAAGTACGCTGGCTGCGCAGCCTCGTCGCCGAAGCCACCCGCACGCTGATCGAAGCGTAACGGCGCGCACTGCCCGCGCCGTTTCTGCGCGGCGCGGCGACAGCCGGCGGCCTGCCCCGGCGGCAACACGGCCGCCGGATGGCGCCTCAGCCTTCCGTCAGCGCGATGCCTCCACCAGTGCCTGCGCGAGCGCGTTGTGACGCGCGATGACGGGCGGCAGGTCGAGCGTCGCCAGACGTCCTTCCCTTACCACCACCTTCCCGTTCACGACCGTGTACGCCGTCTGCGACGGCGCGCAGAACACGAGCGCCGCGACCGGATCGTGCAGCGCGCCCGCGAACAGCGGCTGGCGCAGGTCGAATGCGGCGAAGTCCGCGGCCATGCCGGGCTTCAGCGCGCCGATGTCGTCGCGGTTCAGCACCTTCGCGCCGCCGAGCGTCGCGATCTCGAGCGCTTCGCGTGCAGTCATCGCATCGGGCCCGAAGCCGACCCGCTGCAACAGCAGCGCCTGCCGCACTTCCGCGACCATCTGCGCGCCGTCGTTCGATGCGGAGCCGTCGACGCCGAGGCCGACCGGCACGCCCGCGAGACGCATCTTCTTCACCGGCGCGATACCCGACGCGAGCCGCATGTTCGAGCATGGACAGTGCGCGACGCCCGTGCCGGTGCGCGCGAACAGGCTGATACCCGCATCGTCGAGCTGCACGCAGTGCGCATGCCACACGTCGTGGCCGACCCAGCCGAGATCTTCCGCATATTCCGCCGGCGTCATCCCGAATTTCTCGCGGCTGTACGCGATGTCGTTGACGTTCTCCGCGAGATGCGTGTGCAGCGACACGCCGTATTCGCGCGCGAGCACGGCCGCGTCGCGCATCAGGTCGCGGCTCACCGAGAACGGCGAGCACGGCGCGACGACCACGCGCAGCATCGCGTAACGGCCTTCGTCGTGATAGGTCTCGATCAGGCGCTGCGTGTCGCGCAGGATGTCGGGCTCGCGCTCGACGACCGAATCGGGCGGCAGCCCGCCGTCGCGCTGGCCGACGCTCATCGCGCCGCGGCTCGCGTGAAAACGCATGCCGATCCGCTGCGCGGCGCCGATGCTGTCGTCGAGGCGGCTGCCGTTCGGGTAGATGTACAGATGATCGCTCGACGTCGTGCAGCCCGACTGCAGCAGTTCAGCCATCGCGGTGAGCGTCGACACTTCGATCATCTCGGGCGTCAGGTGCGCCCAGATTCTGTACAGGTTCGTGAGCCAGCCGAACAGCTCGGCGTTCTGCGCCGCCGGCACCGCGCGCGTGAGGCTCTGGTACATGTGGTGGTGCGTGTTCACGAGCCCCGGGATCACGAGGTGGCCGCGCAGGTCGAGCACTTCGTCGGCCATCTCGGGCAGCTCGGCGGTCGGGCCGACCGCGACGATCCGGTTGTCTTCGATGTAGAGCCCCGCATCGCGCAGCTCGCGGCGCGTGTCGTCCATGGTCACGAGCACGTCGGCGTGCTTGACCAGCAGGGTTGTCGGGCGGGATGAGGAGGGGTTCGGCGCGCGTGCGCCAGCGTGCTGCTCGAGGTTCATGCGTTCTCCGCGTCGGTCTGCCCCCAGGGGCGGATCCTGGGAGCGGTCACACAGCCGTTCGAACGCTGAATCGCGGCACGCTCCGGTGCCTGCGTCCGTTCGAACGCCCTGGCCCGGTTACCCGGCGTGCTCGCCGTCTTCGGGGTACGCGCGGGCCACGAGCCGACGCGCACGGCGGGAGGATCGCCCAAGCGCGCGCCGCACACAATGCGCGATCCGGAATACCGCGTTTCACGGTTTCGATATGGTACGCCGCGCAACGCCCCGCCGGCGGCCCGAGACGCACGCCGGAAGCCCGCCGGAAACCGTCTCCGGCGTGCCGTCGACAGCCGCTCATGCGCGGCGCATTATCTTTGATATCGCGCCCGTATTTGCGCGGGGAACCTTTTTACAATGCCTGCACGGCGCTCGCTTCAATCTCGCCGACGGGTATGTAGCCACGTGACGTGGAGCCTCGATCCGCCGCACAGTCAATGGATCGAGTCGCCGCCGAACCTCGCATTCACACAAGGACACAACGAATGGGAAAGCTCACTACCCACGTACTCGATACGGCGCACGGCCGTCCCGGCGCTGCAATCAAGGTGGACCTCTACGCGCTGGACGGCGAATCGCGCCGCGCGATCAAGACCGTGCTGACCAATAGCGACGGCCGCTGCGACGAACCCCTGCTCGAAGGCGCCGCGCTCGCCGCCGGCGAATACGAACTCGTGTTCCATGCCGGCGACTACTTCGCGTCGCTCGGCGTGAAGGTGCCCGAACCCCGTTTCGTCGATCGCGTCGTGCTCCGCTTCGGCATTGCCGACACCGGCTCGCACTACCACGTGCCGCTGCTCGTGTCGCCGTGGTCGTACAGCACCTATCGCGGCAGCTGACATTCGAATCAGCGCCCGCATCAAACAAACGATTTGAGTCTGGAGGAGTTTCATGGAAGGCTTCATCACCGACTGGCTGAACCTCGCGCTGCGATGGCTGCACGTCATCGTCGCCATTGCGTGGATCGGCGAGTCGTTCTATTTCGTCGCGCTCGACAACAGCCTGAAACCGCCGACCGACCCGAACCAGCGCAAGCGCGGTGTGTTCGGCGAGCTGTGGCACGTCCACGGCGGCGGCTTCTACAACATGCAGAAGTACACGGTCGCCCCGCCGGAAATGCCGGATGACCTGCACTGGTCGAAGTGGCCGTCGTACACGACCTGGCTGTCGGGCTTCTCGCTGTTCTTCGTGCTGTACCTGCTCGCACCGAACACGTACCTGATCGACAAGAGCGTGCTCGACATGGGCCCCGTGGTCGCCGTCGCGTCCGCACTCGGCTTCCTCGCCGCCGGCTGGATCGTCTACGACTCGCTGTGTCGCATCCTCGGCACCAACGACCGCGTGCTCGGCATCTGCGTCGGCATCTACGTGGTCGCCGCCGCGTACCTCGCGTGCCACATCTTCGCGGGTCGTGCCGCCTACCTGATCGTCGGCGCGATGCTCGCGACGATCATGTCGGCGAACGTGTTCTTCGTGATCATCCCTGGCCAGCGCAAGATGGTCGACAAGATGCTCAAGGGCGAAGAGCCGAACCCGATCTACGGCAAGCGCGGCAAGCAGCGCTCGGTGCACAACACGTACTTCACGCTGCCCGTCGTGTTCGCGATGCTGTCGAACCACTATGCGATGACGTACACGAACAAGTTCAACTGGGTCGTGCTCGTGCTGATCATGCTGGCCGGCGCGCTGATTCGCCAGTTCTTCGTGATGCGCCACCGCGGCAAGCAGCTGTGGTACCTGCCGATCGGCGGCGTCGCGCTGCTGGCCGGCGCACTGGTCTGGACGACGCCGAAGCCGGTCGCACCGGAAGCGCAGGCCGCGAACGCGCCGAAGGTCGTGATCAACGACATCATGCCGATCCTGCAGCAGCGCTGCGTCGAGTGCCACTCGGCGAAGCCGACGCTGATGGGCAGCGCGCCCGCGGGTGTGATGTTCGACACGCCGGACGAAGTGTCGAAGAACGCGCAGCGTATCTATGAACAGGCCGTGCGCCTGAAGGCGATGCCGATCGGCAACGTCACGCACATGACCGACGACGAGCGCACGAAGCTCGCCGCGTGGTTCGAGGGTGGCGCGAACAAGTAAGCCGCCGTGCGCCGGGGTCGTGTTCCGGCGCAATCCTTTCCGTTCGCGGGCCCGTTACGGGCCCGTTTTTTTTGCGTGCTGCAGAGGCCTTGCTAGCGCTCACCGCGCATCGCGTCGCGCTGCAGCGCGACGAGCGCATCGAGTGCGCGCGGGCCGTCGTCGAACGGCACGAAGATGTGATCGTGGCAGGCAGCCGCCATCACGTTGCAACTGATGCCGGCCGCGCCGAGCGCGCGTGCGAACGTCGCCGTGAGGCCGACAGCCGCAAGGTCGGAATGCACGGTCAGCGTGATCCAGGCCGAGCGGAACAGCACGGGCCAGCCGTGACGCGCCGCCGTCTCCTCTTCGACCACGACCGTCAGCCCTTCCGCTTCGCGAAACGTTGCGATCACTTCGGATAACGATACGTCTGCGCCGGTCGGCAGCGATACGAAGGCGAACGCGCCCGGATGCAATTCGGGCTGCATCGTGCTCAGCAGGATCGCCAGGTCGTTTTCAGGTTGGCTCATCGGAGGAACATGCCCGGAATCGGGCGTCGCGCGGTGGAGATGCGGGCACGATAGCACGCGCCACCGTCACCGCTACGCGTGCATCGTCGCGACCTCATCCGCGAGCCAGTCGCGCAATGCGACGATGCGCGGATCGTCCTGCGTGTGCTCCGGATACACGACGTGATAGGCGAGCCCCGGCGCCACGTCGACGTTCACGTCGAACAGTTGCACGACGCGCCCTTCCGCGAGATCGCGCGCGATCATGTGCGGCTCCGCCAGCCCGACCGCCGTGCCATCCGTCACGGCCTGCACGACGTGGCTCGAATCCGGAAACGCGACGCACCGGCTGTCGTCGAAACCGTCGATGCCGGCAGCGGCCATCCATGCGGACCAGCGCGGCCAGGTCACGCCATCGACTTCGCAGTCCACGTGGCACAGCGTGTGGCGCAGCAGATCGCGCGGCTTGCGCAATGGCGGCCCGGCCGACAACAGCGCCGGGCTGCAGATCGCAACGACCGACGTATCGAACAGGCGCTGCGCGCACGCATCGCGATAACGCCCGGTGCCGAAGCGGATCGCGGCATCGACGTCGTCGTCATCGAAATCGCGCAACCGGTCGGTGATATCGAACGACAGCTCGAACGCAGGATGTTCGGCCCTGAAACGCGGCAGGCGCGGCAGCAGCCAGTGCGTCGCGAAGCGCGCGCCGACCGATACGCGCAACTCCGTCTGCTCCCGTGCGACGCGCCGTGCCCGGGCAGTCGCGCGCTGCAGGCCCGCCAGCGCATCAGCGGCCGCGGCAGCCAGCACGACACCGGCCGGCGTCAGCCGGATGCTGCGGCTCGTGCGGACGAACAGCACCATGTCGAGCTGCGCCTCGATTTCCTTGATCTGGTGACTGACGGCCGCCGGCGTCAGCCCGACCTCGTCGGCCGCTCGCGAGAAATTCAGGTGCCGCGCCGCTGCATCGAACGTCCTCAGCGCGCGCGTACCGGGCCACATGCGTTCCATCGATCTTCAAACCGGATTTGATGACCGTTCCAAAACTACTCGTTTTTCAGGACAGCATCAATCGGCAAACAATAGGCTTTCTTGAAGATGTCGCGCGCTGCCCCGAGCCCGCGGCCAACCTGGAGAGTCGCCGATGACCGCTGCACCATTCCCGTCCGTCGCCCAGATCAACGGCGTCGCCGCCACACCCGACGCGCTCGCCGCGCTGGCTTTCGCGGGCCACGCGCATTTCACCGCCATGCAGGTACGCGACGGCCACGTGCGCGGCCTCGACCTGCATCTCGCGCGGCTGCGCGATGCGTCGAACACGCTGTTCGGCCAGGCCCTGCCCGACGACCGGATTCGCACGCTCCTGCGCGCCGCGCTCGAGCGCGCGCCGTCGGCGCTGTCGCTGACGGCGACCGTGCATGCGACGACGGGCGAATTCGTCGCGCCGCGCGACGACGAAACGCTCGACGTGCTGGTCCGCACCGCCGCGCCGTCGTCGGGGCCCGCGGGCCCGCTCGATCTCGCGCTGTTCGAGTACGAGCGCGTGCTGCCGGACATCAAGCACGTCGGCGAAGTCGCGAAGACGCACTTCCTGCGCCGCGCGATCGCGCAGGGTTTCGACGATGCGGCGTTCGTCGATCGCCACGGGCGCATCAGTGAAGGCTCGATCTGGAATCTCGCGTTCTGGACCGGCGACGCGGTCGTGTGGCCGGTGGCCGGCATGCTCGGCGGCGTCACGATGCGCATCGTGCGCCGGCAACTGGCGCGCCTGGGGGTCGCGCAACACGATCGCGAACTGACGCCGGCCGACCTGCCGTCGATGGCCGGCGCCGTCGTGATGAATTCGTGGACGCCCGGGATCGCCGTGCGCCGGTTGGGCGCGACGACGCTGCCCGACGCATCGTCGTTCGTCGCGCTGCTGCATCGCGCATACGAACAGGAGCCGCCCGTCGCGCCGTGACGCGCGCCGCCACGCGCCGTGCGCGCCCTGCTCACCCGTCGACCGTCTCCGGCAGCCGCGCGATCGCCTTGATCTCGAACTGGAACCCATACAGCCAGGTCACGCCGACCGCGGTCAGCGTCGGATGCGGCGCGTCGCCCCAGTATTCGGGAACGATCTCCCAGATCCGCTCGAACGTCGCTTCAGGGTCGACGAGGAACACCGTCACGTCGACGACGTCGTCGAACGTGCAACCAGCCGCGCGCAACACCGCATTCAGGTTGTCGAACGCGCGGCGGACCTGCGCACCCAGTTCCGGCTCCGGCGAGCCGTCATCGCGGCTGCCGACCTGCCCGGACACGAACAGGAAGCCGTTCGAGCGCACCGCCGGCGAATAGCGGTTGCGGTCGTACAGTGCCTGGCGACCGGGCGGGAAAACCACGCTACGCTTTACCATCCCCTACCTCCTTCGGTTGGTGGGGCGAAGCCGCCCCGGCATCAACGATGAAGGCACTTTAGGGATCGTTGCACGGCGAATAAACCGGCAACCCTGTCCAACACTGTTTGCACGCACCAAACAATTCCGACCGACGCGGAGCCCTGACCCGATGGATCGATTCGACGCAATGCAGGCGTTCGCCCGCGTGGTGGAAGCCGGCAGTTTCACGAAGGCGGCCGAGACACTGCGCATGAGCCGCACCACCGTCACGCAACTCGTGCAGCAGCTCGAAGCGCGGCTGCGCGTGAAGCTGTTCAATCGCACGACGCGCAAGGTCGTCGTCACCGCGGACGGCGCCGCGTACTACGACCGCGTCGTGCGCTTGCTGGCCGACATGGACGATGCCGAAACGAGCCTGTCCGCCGCTTCCGCGGCGCCCCGCGGGCGGCTGCGCGTGGACGTGCCGAGCCCGTTCGCGCGCCTGATCCTGATCCCCGCACTGCCCGCGTTCCATGCGCGCTATCCGGACATCCAGCTCGACATGGGCGTGAGCGACCGCGTGGTGGACGTGATCGGCGAGAACGTCGACTGCGTCGTGCGCGGCGGCGAACCGACCGACCGCTCGCTGGTCGCGCGGCGCGTCGGCGACCTGCGGCTCGGCGTGTATGCGTCGCCGGCTTACCTCGCACGCGCCGGCTCGCCGACGCATCCGGACGAGCTGGAGGATACGCATCACCGGATCGTCGGTTTTCTGTGGGCGCGCACCGGCAAGGCGCTGCCGTTCGCGATGACATGCGACGGCGAGCAGGTCACCGTGCGCGGACGCTACGTGCTCGCGGTCGACGACGGCAATGCGTATCTCGAGGCCGGCCTCGCCGGGTTGGGCATTCTGTGGCTGCCCGACTACATGGCCGGCGCGCATCGCGCCCGCGGCGAACTGGTGCCGCTGTTCGAGCAATGGCAACTCGAACCGATGCCGATGTACGTCGCGTTCCCGCCGAACCGGCACGTCAGCGCGAAGCTGCGCGTGTTCATCGACTGGGTCGCCGAACTGGTCGCACATAAAAAAACCCGCGCATGATGCGCGGGTTTCGTCGGACGCTGGCAAAAACGCCGGCGACTCAGGCCGTCAGCGCGTGCAGCGCCTCGTCGGTGAGCCACAGCGATTCCTGCAGGTCCTGCTCGTTCAGGTTCAGGCCGTCGCCACCGCGATCGACGACGATGAAGTCGCTGACGCCGCCGAGCGCGATCAGCGGGTGATGCCACACGCCCTTCGCATAGTTGACGCCCTGCCAGCCGCTCGTCACGAACGCGCGGATCTTCGCCGGATCGAGATCGCCCGCGGGCGCGACGACGACGAGATACGGCTGGTCGTTCAGCGGCACGAACGCCTGGCTGCCGAGCGGGTGCCGCTCGAGCATCTTCACTTCGAACGGCAGCGTGCGCGGCTGGCCGCGAAACAGGTTGACGAGCGTGCGGCCGTCTTCATCGGTCACGTCGACTTTAGCGAGATCGTGAAAGCGGATCGTCGTGCCGAGGTTGATCGGGATCTGCTTAGCCCCTTCCGTTTCGATCACGTCGCCGAACGGCGCGAATGCTTCCTTGGTCAGCGGTTCGATGGCAAGCGTCTTCATTTGTCGAGCGTCCCCCACAGACGCAGGCGCGACACGCCGCCGTCCGGAATGATGTTCAGTCGCACGTGCGTGACGGGGCCGAGCGACGCGATGTCCTGTTCGAAGTAGTGCTGCTTGTCCATCTGCAGCTTCTGTTCGCCGAGCAGCACGGGCCAGAACATCGATTGCGTGATCAGCGAGCTGTCCGTGCCGCCCGACACGTACGCGGCCTGGATCGAGCAACGATCCGGGTAGTTGCCCTTGAAGAACGCGGTATCGACTTCGATCTTGCGGATCACGCCCGGCTGCGCGAGCGCGATGATCGCCCAGTCGTTGCCGGGTTCGCGGCGGCGGCGGGTTTCCCAGCCGTCGCCCATGTTCACGCCGCGGCCCGGCAGCAGCAGGTTCGACGCGACGCCGAAGTGCTGGTTGTTCGCGGCCACCACGTAACCGCCGTTTTCCATCGCCGCGAGATCGAACTGCTCGGTCGCGCTCGCGCCGGCCCAGTCGAGCTGCGGCTGGCCGTACACGCGCAGGCGTGCAATGCCGCCATCCGGATAGATGTTCACGCGCAGGTGCGTGAAGGCGCGCGCATCGCTCGCTTCGACGTAGTGATGGCTGTTGCCCTGCAGCGTCGTCGACGGCACGATCTCGACCCACTCGGTCGCGTGCGTCGGCGCGCCGTCGGCCACGAACGCGGCCTCGATCGACGCGGCCGGCGGGAAGTTGCCGGTGAAGTGGCTCGTGTCGATGTCGAAGCCCTTGATCACGCCCGGGCGCGCGAGCTTGACGATGCACCAGTCGTAGCCCGTCGTGCGCTTGCGGCGCGTTTCCCAGCCGTCCATCCACTTGCCGTGGTCGTCGTACTTGCCGGGGATGAACACGGCCGGCTCGGGGTTCAGCATCCGGTCCTTCGGCGCGAAGAAATCGTCGCTGGCTTCGAGCGCCTGCGCACCGAGACGCGGGTCGGCCAGGTTCACGTAGCGCCGCGTGAAGTCGGGTGCGTTGGGATCGAGAAGCGGAACAGCCATGATGTTTCCTTGTTTCAGTGAGGCGATCAGGCCGCTGCGACGCAGCAGGCCGTAATGCGATGTCAGGCGTCGATCAGGTCGTCGAGGCGAAAGCGTGCGATCCGGTAGATCTGGTCGAGGCTCGCCCGCAGTTCCTCGGTGCGCGAGTGATTCACGCGCGACTCGAAGTTCGCGATGATGCCGTGCCGGTCATAGCCGCGCACCGCCAGGATGAACGGGAAGCCGAACTTCTCGCGATACGTGCGGTTCAGCGTCAGCAGCTTGTCGAACTCCTCCTGCGTGCACTGGTCGAGGCCCGCGCCGCTCTGCTCGCGCGTCGACTCGGCGGTCAGCTCGCCACGCACGGCGGCCTTGCCGGCCAGCTCCGGGTGAGCATTGATCAGCGCGAGCTGGCGCGCTTCGCCGCTCGTTTCCACCGCACCCGACATCGTCTCGTGCAGCGCGTCGATGCTCGCGAACGGCCGCTGGCCCGCGGCGACTTCGGCCACCCACGGCGAATGTTCGAAGATCCCCGACAGTGCCGCGACAAATGCGCTCGGCGCCATCGTATTCAGTTGTTCCAACGTGTAGCGCATCGCCTTCATGCTTTCCCTTCGTTTCGATGATTGGGCTGATACGGATGATGTTCACGCCAGTGACGCGCGATATCGACACGGCGCGTCACCCATACGCGATCGTGCTTCTCGATGTGATCGAGGAAACGCTGCAGCCCGCGGAACCGGCCCGGCCGGCCGAGCAACCGGCAGTGCATGCCGATCGACAGCATCTTCGGCGCTTCGTCGCCTTCCGCGTACAGCACGTCGAATGCATCGCGCAGGTAGTCGAAGAAGTGATCGCCGGTGTTGAAGCCCTGCGGCGTCGCGAAGCGCATGTCGTTCGTGTCGAGCGTGTACGGCACGATCAGCTGCGGCGATGTCTTGCCGCCCGACACGGCGACGTCCATCCAGAACGGCAGGTCGTCGCCGTAGTTGTCGGAGTCGTACAGGAAGCCGCCGTATTCCGCGACCAGGCGGTGCGTATTGGGGCTGTCGCGGCCGGTGTACCAGCCGAGCGGGCGCTCGCCCGTCACGCGCTCGATCGCCTCCATCCCGAGGCGCATGTGTTCGGCCTCGAGTTCCGGCGTCATGCTCTGGTAGTGGATCCAGCGCCAGCCGTGGCACGCGATTTCGTGGCCCAGCTCGACGAAGGCGCGCGCGAGCTCCGGGTGGCGTTCGATCGCCATGCCGACGCCGAATACCGTCAGCGGCATCCCGCGCTTCTCGAATTCGCGCAGGATGCGCCACACGCCGGCCCGCGAACCGTACTCGTAGATCGACTCCATGCTCATGTGGCGATCGGGATACGCGGCCGCGCCGACGATTTCCGACAGGAACTGCTCGGAGCCCGGATCGCCGTGCAGCACGCAGTTCTCGCCGCCCTCCTCGTAGTTCAGCACGAATTGCACGGCGACGCGGGCGCGCCCCGGCCAGTTCGCCTGAACGGGATGGCGGCCGTAGCCGATCAGGTCGCGAGGATAGTTGGGATCGAGTGACATGGTTCGAAGTGCGGCGAAAGCTCGCTGAAATAATGGGTTCGCATCGACTGCGCGGGTGCCGGAGGCCGGCTGCGCAAGCCGATGCGATGACGGCCCAGTTTAGCGAAAACGCCCATACGCGCCCATACAGCGGCGCAGATAGTGCGTGTCAGACGGTGTGTATGTGCGGTTGCGGCAAATTCGGCACCGGTTCCGCCTGATCCCCGTCCAGCGGGCTGAAGCGGGCGAACGCGCCGTCGTAGCGCTTCGGCAGCGGGCGCGCGTAGTCGCCGCGCTTCGCGGTCGCGAGGCGCAGCGCGACGAGCGCCTCGGCCCATTTGACGGCCGCCGTGACGCCCTCCACCACCGGCGCGCCGATCTGCTGCTCGATCTCGTGCGCGAACTCGGCCATCCCCGCGCAACCGAGCACGATCGCGTCGGCGCCGTCCTCGTCGAGCGCGCGCCGGCATTCGTCGACGATGATCCGGCGCGCGGCCGAGCCCGGCCGGTCGAGCTCGAGCACCGCGACGTCGGTCGCGCGCACGTTGCGGCAGAACCGTTTCATCCCGTAGCGCTCGGCGAGATGCCACGCCATCCCGCAGGTGCGCGCGAGCGTCGTGACGACCGAGAAGCCCGGCGCGAGCACGCTCGCCGCATGCATCGCGGCCTCGGCAATGCCGATCACCGGCCCGCGCGCGAGCTCGCGCGCCGCGTACAGGCCCGGATCGCCGAAGCACGCGATCACGTACGCATCGCAGCCGTCGCGCTCGCCCTGAACGATCTCGGCGAGCAGCCCCGGCGTCGCCAGTGCCTCGTCGTAATACCCTTCGATCGACGGCGGCCCCATCGGCGGGCTCACCGCGACGATCTCCGTGCCGGCGGCCGCGACCTCACGCGCACAGCGGCCCATCGCGTCGGTCATCCGCTGGGTCGTATTCGGATTGATCAGTCGGATCTTCATCGCATGCTCCTCAGGCCTTCGCGCTCACGAGCAGCCGGTAGAACACGAAGCCGAGCCCGGCGCCGATGAACCACGAGAAGTTCGCGACGCCCTGCCAGCCCGGCACCATCACGCAAACGATCGCGATCACCGCGGCCGGCAACAGCGCGGCAAGCGCGCGGCGGTTCACACCGCCCGTGTACCAGTACGTGCCGCTTTCCGACATCGTGTACAGGTCGTCGCGCACGAGCCGGCCGCGCTTGACGAGATAGAAGTCGGCGATCAGCACGCCGTACAGCGGGCCGATGAACGCGCCGAGCACGTCGAGCGTGTAGTGGATCACGGCCGGGTTGTTGAACAGGTTCCACGGCGTGATGAAGATCGACGCGACGGCCGCGAGCATCCCGCCCGCGCGCCAGCTGATCAGGCGCGGCGCGACGTTCGAGAAGTCGAACGCGGGTGACACGAAGTTCGCGACGATGTTGATGCCGATCGTCGCGATCGTGAACGTCAGCGCACCGAGGATCACCGCGGTCGGATGGTCGATGCGGCCGACCGTCTCGACGGGGTCGGTGATCAGTTCGCCGAACACCGGCAGCGTCGCGGCCGTCGTGATCACCGTGACGAGCGAGAACGCGAGGAAGTTGACCGGCAGCCCCCAGAAATTGCCGCGCTTCACTTCGCCGAACGAGCGGCAGTAGCGCGAGAAATCGCCGAAGTTCAGCATCGGCCCGGAGAAGTACGACACGACGAGCGACACGGCCGTGATCATCACCGGAATCACTTCCGCGCCGTGGTATTTCACGCCGCCGAGGTTGAGGCCGATGTTGCGCCAGCCCGCGCGCCACACCATGTAGCCGGCGAGGATGAACATCACGACGTAGACGGCCGGCCCTGCGAAGTCGATGAACTTCTTGATCGTCTCCATCCCGTTCCAGAACACCAGCGCCTGGAGCACCCACAGCAGCATGAAGCCGGCCCAGCCGACCGCCGACAGCCCGAGGAAGCCGTGGCGATGCACGTCCGCGTAAGGCAGCCATTGCGGGAAGAACTTCAGCACGACGATCACCAGCGCGCTAGACGCGAGATAGGTCTGGATCCCGTACCACGCGATCGCGATCAGCCCGCGGATCACGGCCGGCACGTTCGCGCCGAGCACGCCGAACGTCGCGCGGCACGCGACCGGATACGGCACGCCGATCTGCTGGCTCGGCCGCGCGATCAGGTTGCACAGCAGGTTCACGAAGCCGATCCCGACGATCAGCGCGATCAGCACCTGCCAGCTCGTCAGCCCGAGCGCGAACAGGCTGCCCGCGAACACGTAGCCGCCGACGCTGTGCACGTCCGACATCCAGAACGCAAAGATGTTGTATGAGCCCCATGTCTGATTTTTCAGGGGTGCCAAATCTTCGTTGTACAGACGTTCGCTGTAACCATTCGGCAGTGTCGGGTCACCGCCCTCGCCGCCTTCGTCCGCCGGATAGGCGCTGTCGTGCGCCACACTGAACTGAGCCATGACTTCTCCTTGACGCGGCCGGGAGGCCGCTCCACCGTCATCGATATCGCTCCGGATCGACGCCCGGAGTCGGACCAGCGGCCCGCGGCACACGCCGCGGGCCTGCATTTCGCTCGTTCTTGTGGCGCGCGGCCGGGTTCGCGTCGCCGCTCAGGCGCCGCCGAACACTTCGCGCAAATCGACCTGCCCTTGTGCGGGCCGGTCCAGCATCTTCAGTTCGACATGCTGCAGGTGGTGCGCCATCAGCGTCACCGCCCGCTTCGGATCGCCGGCCTCCAGCGCACCGAGGATCTCGTCGTGGTCGTCGCACGAGCACGGGCTGCGCCCGTGCGACTCGTACAGCGCCGACATCAGCGTCGAGCGTGCGACGAGCCCTTCGAGGCACGCGCTGAGCGTCGCATTGCCCATCAGCGTGGCGAGCGCCGTATGGAATTCGCCCGACAGGCGGATCCAGGCCGCGAAGTCCTGCCGCTGGAACGCCTTGCGTTCCTTTTCGATCAGCGAGGCGACGCCCTTCAGCCGCTTCGCACCGGGCCCGGTCGCGAGCCGCTCGACCACGGCGAGCTCGATGATCCGGCGCATCTCGAACACCTCGTGCACGTCCTGCAGCGTCGGGCTCGCGACGAACGCGCCGCGGTTCGGCTCGAGATCGACCAGCTTGTCGGTCGCGAGCTGCGCGAGCGCCTGGCGGATCGCCCCGCGCTTCACGTTGAACACGTCGCAGAGCTGCGCCTCCGTCAGCTTCGCGCCCGGCGCGAGCCGATGCTCGAGGATCGCCGTGCGGATCCGCTCGGCGATCGCTTCGGGACTGGCTGCACCGGACGGGTGGGATTCGGGCTCGTTCATGATCGGCATCGTGTGATGATCCTCATCCTAGGGTGGACATAAAGATTGTCAACAATTCTTTTCAAGCATTGCGCACAATCGGCGTGCATCGCCGCGACCTCGTTCGGTGCACGATGCGTCAAATCCATGCATGGCAAGGCCAAGACGTATGACAGACGTGCTTCTCGTCGTATACCCTTCCGGTCATTTTGTTGACAAAACTGGTGCAGGATCCGGCGGCGAGCTTGCAGATGTCGACGAAAATACTTGACCGTTAGTTGCGCGCTTACATAAAGAAAAAGGCGGGGAATGAACCGCCCCCGCCTTTCGACCGACTGCGCCCGCCTCAACCGAGGTGCGGATAGTCCGACAAAGTGAGCCGGAAACCGTGCGCATTCGCGACCAGTTGCGCCTGTGCGCCGAACGGCAACGTCAGCAGGTCGGGCACGTGGCCGAACTGAAGCCCCGTCACGACCGGAATCCCGATCACCGCGCGCACCTGGTCGATCATCGCCTGCATGTCGTAGCCGTTGTCGTACTCGAACGGCCGCGCACCGGTGAACTGGCCGAGCACGAGCGCCTGCTGGCGCGCGAGCAGCCCCGACAGATGCAGTTGATAGATCATCCGTTCGATCCGGAACGGCTGCTCGTTGACGTCCTCGATGAACAGGATGCCGCCTTCGATGTCGGGCATGTACGGCGTGCCGACGAGCGACGTGAGGATCGCGAGGTTGCCGCCCCACAGCGTGCCCGTCACGTTCACGCTCTGCACCTGCGGCGCTTCGGCGATGATCGTCGTGCTCGGCTGCGTCAGCGTCTGCCAGAAGTGCTGCATCGTGAAGTCGCTCGGCGTTTCCGCGCCGAAGTCGGCGGACAGCATCGGGCCGCCGAACGTCTTGATGCGCGCCTTCGCGTACAGCGCGAGCTGGAGCGCCGTGAAATCGCTATGGCCGACGAGCGCGACCGGCTGGTCGCGCAGCCGGCGCTCGAGCCCGCGATAGTCGAGCCCATGCAGGATGCGCGCGGCGCCATAGCCGCCGCGCACCGCGAGCGCGATGTCCGGCAGCGGCCGCTCGGGATCGGCAAGACGGTTCAGGTCGCCTGCCCGCTCGCCGTCGGTGCCGCCGAACCGCTGGAAGCGCCGCTGCGTCGCTTCGATGTTCTCGATGCGGTGCTGCGCGGCGCTGAGGCGCTCGAGCGCGCGATTGATCGCGTCCGGATCGTGCGGATAGCCGGACGGCGCAAGCAGGCGGATGGTGTAGGACGCGGCGGGCTGGAAGGACATGGCGAAGAAAGGTGTCGGGTCGTCAAACCTGCTTAGAGGGTCCGAACCGTCTCCGGTTCACGGAACCGTGCACGCCCGGCTCGGGTCGAGCGACGGGCGCGCCTATGACGCGCCGGAGTCGGCGTCGCGGGCGAGCCGTGCTTCGCGCAGCGCGCGACGGCGGTCGGCGAAGAACGACTTCAGCGCGGCGCCGCACTCGTCGGCGAGCACGCCGCCGGTCACTTCGGTATGGTGGTTCAGTTGCGGATTCGCGAATGCGTCGATCACGCTGCCGCACGCGCCCGTCTTCGGATCGGCGGCGCCGTAGACGACCCGCGCGATGCGCGCATGCATGATCGCGCCCGCGCACATCAGGCACGGCTCGAGCGTGACGTACAACTCGCAGCCGGGCATCCGGTAGTTCTGCAGATGCTGCGCGGCCATGCGCAGCGCGGCCATTTCCGCATGGGCCGACGGGTCGTGCCCGCCGATCGGATGGTTGAAGCCGCGTGCGATCACTTCGTCGCCACGCACGAGCACCGCGCCAACCGGCACTTCGCCGGCCGCGCGCGCCTCTTCTGCGGCAGCCTGCGCAAGACGCATGTAATGCAGGTCACGCGCCGATACGGGCGCGGCTTCGGGAACGGGGGAATCGGCGGCGGGTTCGGCCGCCGGGGCGGCTGCCGACCGGGCTGCGTCGTGCAGCGCGTCGGACGTCACATCGGCCCCGCTTCGGCGGACGCTTCGTCGAGCCCGCGCTCGCACAGGCGCTCCGCGATGCGCCGGCAGTAGTCGCGCGGCATCACCATCGGGCCGCCGCGCAGCGATTCGAGCGCCATGTCGAGCGCGAGGATCTTCGCCTGCAGCCGGCACCGTGCGGCGCGGTCGCTGACCGCCTGCACTTCGTCATGCAGGTTGCGCAGCGCGCGCAATTGCTCGACGGCCGGCGGCACGAAGCCCGCATTCTTCAGGATACGGTTGGCCACCCGCACCTCCTCGGGCACGAGCAGGTCGTCATCCAGCGCCTGTGGCGCGCCGGTACCCGGCAAATCGTCGAACTCGCCCCGCGCGGCGGCGGCGGCAATACGTTGTTCGACCAGGGCGTCAAGCAATCTCATCAGTCAATCGGAACAATGCGGCAGGCCGAATTCTAGCAGGGTGACGCGGGTATGACAGGCCCTTCGAATATATGCTCGATATTGTGTTTTTTAGGGGCCGAATCGCGGGGCATGCGCGCTGATCGGTCTCATATGCCGCTCTGCTGCGCTGCAGCGGGCTGCGGGCCGTCTGGGCACCGGCAAATGCGACCGGTCCCGGGCCCTGTTTTTATTTGCGACGACGCCAACCGAACCGTGCCGTCCCGGAAAAACGGACACGGCCCTGCTTCCAGTTTTCCTGGTTCAGGCAGCCGCCGCTTCCCGCCGCGCATTCGCGAACGGACGGAACATCATCGCGATCAGGAATGCGCCGAGACCGATCGCAAACGAGCCGAGATACAGCCAGCCGTAGCTGCCGAGCGTATCGACGATCAGGCCGCCGGCGACGGGCCCCGCTGCCATCCCCAGACTGCCGGCCATCGCGCAGCCGCCGATCACGGTGCCCATCATCCGCAGCGGGAAGTTCTCGCGCGCCAGCACCGAATACAGCGGCATCACGCCCGCGTAGATGAAGCCGAACACGACCGCGACCGCGTAGAACCCGTCGAGCGTGCGCACGAAGTAGTACCCGAGCGCACCCAGCGCCTGCGCAAGCAGCCCGGCTACCAGCATGCGCTTCGCGCCGAGGCGGTCGCCCAGGATCCCGAACGCGATCCGGCCGCCCATGCCGGCGAGCCCTTCGACGCTGTAGATCGACACCGCGACGATCAGCGGGATCCCGCACGTCACCGCGTAGCTGACCGTATGGAAGATCGGGCCCGAATGTGTCGCGCAGCAGAAGAAGTTGGTCAGCAGCAGCACGATGAACTGCGGCGAACGCAGCGCGTCCGCGACCGACATCGCCGCAGGCTCGGCGGCCGGCGCCGGCACCGCTGAAGCCGCCCCCACGCCGTCGAGCGCGGGCGGCCGGCGCACCAGCAGCGACACCGGAATCATCACGACGGCCGCCAGCGCCGCCATCAGCAGCATCGACGTGCGCCAGTCGCGCACCGACACGAGCCACGCGGCCAGCGGGGCCATCGTCATCGGCGCCATCCCCATGCCGGCCGACACGAGCGACACCGCGAGGCTGCGGTGCGTGTCGAACCAGCCGGTTACGCACGCCATCATCGGCGCGAATATCGCAGCCGTCGCGCCGCCGACGGCGAGGCCGAACGTGAGCTGGAACGCGAGCAGCGACGGCGCGCGGCTCGCCAGCGCCAGGCTTGCCGACAGCAGGACGGCGCCCGTGATGACGACCGGGCGCGTGCCGATGCGGTCCGACAGGCTGCCCCATGCCATGCTCGCGAAGGCCATCGCGATGAAGCCGAGCGTCATCGCGCCGGAAATGCCGGTCATCGACCAGCCCGTGTCGCGCGCGATCGCGCGCAGGAACACCGGCAGCGAAAACATCGCGCCGATCGCGATGCAGCCCATCTGGCCGCCCGCGGCGACGATGACCCAGCGGTATCGGGAATCCGGCATGGGGTGCCTCCTTGTCGTGATGGCGATCCTCGGGAACCGGGCGCCACCTGCTTCGCGCAATGCCCGGTCGACATGGATACGACGGGCGACGCATCGGGAAATCGACATGTGCGGCACACACGCCGGCGAATTTTTTCATCGTCGGCCGATCCGCTCGGCTCGCAACGGGCGGAGCGAGCCGACGCTACATCCCGGATGGTCCGTTCGGTCTGCCCCTTGCCGCCGCGCTTTTCCGGAATCGGAAAGTCGAAATCAGAAATAGTTGGTTGGGCCGCGCGATCCGGCTGACTACACTCGAGCGATCTTGTCATAACAAGTTGACCGATGACCTCCCCCAACGTCGTGCCGCTGTCGGCGGCCCCGCTCTACGTGCAGATCAAGGACACGCTGCGCGCACGCATTCTGGACGGCACCTATGCGCCGCACAGCCGGATGCCGTCCGAGCACGAACTCTGCGCGATGTTCGACGTCAGCCGCATCACGGTGCGCCAGGCCCTCGGCGATCTCCAGAAGGAAGGACTGCTATTCAAGCTGCACGGCAAGGGCACCTTCGTGTCGAAGCCGAAAGCGTTCCAGAACGTGACGTCGCTGCAGGGCTTCGCCGAGGCGATGTCGTCGATGGGCTACGAGATCGTCAACCAGGTGCGCAGCTTCCGCACCGTCAAGGCCGACCGCCATCTCGCGACGAAGCTGAACGTGCCCGAGGGTGCGCCGCTCGTCGAGATCCATCGCGTGCGGCTGCTCAATCGCGAGCCCGTGTCGCTCGAACAGACCTGGGTGCCCGAAGCCCTCGGCAAGCGCCTCGCGGGCGCCGATCTCGCGACCCGCGACATTTTCCTGGTCCTGGAAAACGACTGCGGCATCCCGCTCGGCCATGCCGACGTATCGATCGACGCGATCCTCGCCGACGACGAGATCGTCGATGCGCTGCACGTCGAGGAAAGCAGCCCCGTGCTGCGCATCGAGCGCCTCACGCATGATGCGTCGGGCACACCGATCGACTTCGAATACCTCTACTTCCGCGGCGACGCCTTCCAGTACCGGCTGCGCATCGACCGGCAGAAACCGCGCCAACCTGCAAGGAAACAGCGATGACTACCCATGTGCTCGAATACGACATCGTCGTGGTCGGCGGCGGCACGGCCGGCCCGATGGCGGCGATCAAGGCGAAGGAGCGCGACCCGTCCCTGCGCGTGCTGTTGCTCGAAAAGGCCAACGTGAAGCGCAGCGGCGCGATCTCGATGGGGATGGACGGCCTGAACAACGCGGTGATCCCCGGGCATGCGACGCCCGAGCAGTACACGCGCGAGATCACGATCGCCAACGACGGCATCGTCGACCAGGAAGCCGTGTACGCATATGCGACGCACAGCTTCGAAACGATCGAGCAGCTCGACCGCTGGGGCGTGAAGTTCGAGAAGGACGGCACCGGCGACTACGCGGTGAAGAAGGTCCATCACATGGGCTCGTACGTGCTGCCGATGCCGGAAGGACACGACATCAAGAAGGTGCTGTACCGGCAACTGAAGCGCGCGCGCATTGCGATCACGAACCGGATCGTCGCAACGCGCGTGCTGACCGATGCGCACGGCCGCGCGAGCGGCGTACTCGGCTTCGACTGCCGCACCGCCGAGTTCCACGTGATCCGCGCGAAGGCCGTGATTCTCTGCTGCGGCGCGGCCGGTCGCCTCGGCCTGCCGGCCTCGGGCTACCTGATGGGCACCTACGAGAATCCGACCAACGCGGGCGACGGCTATGCGATGGCGTATCACGCCGGTGCCGCGCTCGCGAATCTCGAATGCTTCCAGATCAATCCGCTGATCAAGGACTACAACGGCCCCGCGTGCGCGTACGTCACCGGCCCGCTCGGCGGCTTCACCGCGAACGGCAAGGGCGAACGCTTCATCGAATGCGATTACTGGAGCGGCCAGATGATGTGGGAGTTCTACCAGGAACTGCAAAGCGGCAACGGCCCCGTGTTCCTGAAGCTCGACCATCTCGCGGAAGAAACGATCCAGACCATCGAGCAGATCCTGCATACGAACGAGCGGCCGAGCCGCGGCCGCTTCCATGCCGGGCGCGGCACCGACTACCGCAGCCAGATGGTCGAGATGCACATCTCCGAGATCGGTTTCTGCAGCGGCCACAGCGCATCCGGCGTGTACGTGAACGCCCGCGCGGAGACGACCGTGCCCGGACTCTACGCGGCCGGCGACATGGCGGCCGTCCCGCACAACTACATGCTCGGCGCATTCACGTACGGCTGGTTTGCCGGGCAGAACGCGGCCGACTACGTGGCCGGCCGCGAGCATGCGCCGGTGGACGACGAACAGGTCGCCGCCGAACGCACCCGCGTGCTTGCGCCGCTGCTGCGCGAGCGCGGCCTCGCGCCGGCGCAGGTCGAATACAAGCTGCGCCGCATGGTGAACGACTATCTGCAACCGCCGAAGGTGACGCGCAAGATGGAAATCGGGCTGCAACGCTTCGATGAAATTACTGAGGATATCGAAGAGATAAAAGCGAACCATCCGCACGAACTGATGCGCGCCGCCGAAGTACGTGCGATCCGCGACTGCGCGGAAATGGCCGCGCGCGCGTCGCTGTTCCGCACCGAGAGCCGCTGGGGGTTGTACCACCACCGCGTCGACTTTCCGCATCGCAACGACACCGAATGGTTCTGCCACACCTGGCTGCGCAAGGGCG
This sequence comes from Burkholderia sp. Tr-20390, assembly GCF_017104595.1. NCBI lineage: Bacteria > Pseudomonadati > Pseudomonadota > Betaproteobacteria > Burkholderiales > Burkholderiaceae > Burkholderia > Burkholderia sp. Tr-20390. Next base: position 55,400 of record NZ_JAAGPC010000028.1, read on the forward strand.
CCAACGGCGCGATGCACAGCGAGAAGCGTCCGGTCGAACCGTACGTCGTGCCGCTTGCCGACGACGAGCGCGGCGCCTACACGAATCTGCGCATTCGCGAGCCGGCCGCGCTCGCGGCCGCCCTTTGAGGAACCTGCCATGCCCCATACCCCGCACGACATCTTCCAGCGCAGCAGCGCACCCGTGACGATCGACGAGAACCTCTGCATCGCCGACAAGGGCTGCACCGTCTGCGTCGACGTATGCCCGCTCGACCTGCTCGCGATCGACGTGACCAAGGGCAAGGCCTATATGCAGTTCGACGAATGCTGGTACTGCATGCCGTGCGAACGCGATTGCCCGACCGGCGCGGTCAAGGTCGACATCCCTTACCTGCTGCGCTGACCGCGTCCCTCAACGCTCATTTGAGTCGCCGATGACCACCCCCTCCTTCGCTCCCGTATTGCCGCGCGCAGACGCCCCCGACGAGGCCGCACTCGTCGCCCGCCTCGCCGCGCCCGATGCCGCCGTGCGTCGCGTCGCACTGTTCGAACTCGCCGACCTCGAAGACCCCGGGTTCGTACCCGCGTTCGTCGCCGCGCTGCGCGACGATCCGTCGGCCGACGTGCGCGGCGAAGCCGCCCGTGTGCTCGGCGCATGGGAGCAGCCGGACGTCGTCGATGCGCTGTGCGGCGCATTGCTCGATCCGGACGACGACGTGCGCGCCGCCGCCGCGCAGAGCCTGTCCGAACTGAAGGACGCGGCATCGGGCGCCGTGCTGTGCCGATGGGCCGAACGGCCCGAGCCGTTCGTGCGCCGTGCCGTGCTGCGCGGATTGCGCGAGTTGCGCGACCCCGGCGCGTTCGCGCCCGCGCTGCACGCGCTCGACGCCGAACACGCCGAGGTGCGCGCCGAAGCCGTGGCGGTGCTCGGCTGGCTCAAGGATCCGCGTGCGCTGCCACCGCTTGCAGGCATCGCGACAACCGATGCCGCAGCCGACGTGCGACGCATCACGGTCGGCGCGATCGGGTTCGCGACACCCGACGACGCGACCGTCATCCACGCGCTGTTCGCCGCGCTGCGCGACCGCGAATGGCAAGTGCGCGAGGAAGCGGCCACGACGGTCGGCAAGCTGCGCGTCGCGACCGCGCGCGAACCGCTCGTCGCCGCGCTCGACGACGACTACTGGCAGGTGCGCCTGCGTGCCGCGCGTGCGCTCGGGCAACTGCGCGATGCGGCCGCGGCGCCGGCCGTCGTCGCGCTGCTCTCGCACGCGATCAGCAACCTTCGCAAGGAAGCCGCGCTTGCGCTCGGTGAATTGCGGGACCGCGCGACATTGCCCGCACTGACCCACGCACTGGAGGATCACGATCCGGAAGTCCGCAAGGCCGTGCGGATCGCGATCCGGCAGATCGACGAGGCGTCGCGATGATCTCCCCGACCGAAATCGTGCTCGATCATCCGGCGCGCACGTTGACACTCCGCTGGCCGGACGGTCACACGCAGCGCGTCAGCTATGCACGGTTGCGCGGCGATTGCCCGTGTGCCGAATGCCGGAGGATCCGGCACGACGGCGGTCGTGTCGATGCGCGGCCCGACCTGACGCTGGACAGCCTGGAAACGGCCGGCTACGGCATCCGCGTGCTGTTCGGCGACGGTCATGCGCGCGGCATCTATCCGTGGCCGTATCTGGCGGGCATGACCGCGCGGCCGTGACGTAGCGCCGGCGGCTGCGCGGACGAAATAGCAGGCGTGCGGAAACGCTGCGATACTGATGCCCACGATCGTCTCCACCCACCGTGGGAGCCAGAACATGCAAACCGCAGTCGGATTCATCGGCCTCGGCGTGATGGGCACGCCGATGGCGCTCAATCTTGCGCGGGCCGGCACGCCGCTCGTCGTATGGAGCCGATCGCACGGCAACGACGATGCACTGCGCGACGCCGGCGCGCGCGTGGCCGAGCATGTAGACGACGTGTTCGCGACCTGCCGCACCGTGATCCTGATGCTCGCGAACGACGCGGCGATCGACGGCGCCCTCGCGCGCGGCACGCCCGGTTTTGCCGCCCGTGTCGGCGGCCACACCATCGTGAACATGGGCACGAACGCACCCGAGTATTCGCGCGCACTGGCCGACGACATCGCTGCCGCGTCGGGTCGTTATGTCGAAGCGCCCGTGTCGGGGTCGCGCAAGCCGGCCGAAGCCGGGCAACTCGTGGTGATGCTCGCCGGCGCGCCGGACGACGTCGACGCCGTCCGCGTACTCGTGAAGCCGCTGTGCCGCGACAGCTTCGTGTGCGGCGACGTACCGTCGGCGCTGACGATGAAGCTCGCCGTGAACCTGTTCCTGATCACGATGGTCACCGGCCTGACCGAAGCCACGCATTTTGCGCAACGCCACGGCATCGATCTCGCCCGCTTCGCCGACGTGCTGAACGCGGGCCCGATGGCGAGCGACGTGTCGCGCGTGAAGCTCGGCAAACTCGTCGCGGCCGATTTCTCGGTGCAGGCCGCGATCACCGATGTGCTGAAGAATGCGCGCCTCGTCGCCGAATCCGCGCGCGGCATCGGCATCGCTTCGCCACTGCTCGACATCTGCCATGCGCTGTACGGCGAGACCGAGCGGGCCGGACATGGCGCGGACGACATGGTCGCCGTGATCCACGCGATCGAGCAGCGCACCGACGGCGCGCAATGAATCGTCGCCGGCCGCCCCATCCACTCGAACGCACCCGCACGTAGCGTCCCATGTCCGACTCTCCCCGCTCCCCGACCAGCGTCCCCGCTTCCGTCCGCCCGGTTCCCGCCGTGATCGGCATCGTCCTGCGAGAGCGCGACGTGCTGCTGGTGCGTCGCGCCAATCCGCCCGATGCGGGCTGCTGGGGCTTTCCCGGCGGCAAGATCGAAGCGGGGGAATCGATTGCGCACGCGGTCGTGCGCGAGATCGCGGAAGAAACCACCGTCGACGTCGAAGCGCTCGACGCCTTTACCGCGCTGGATGCGTTCGATTACGATGCCGGCGGCGACCTGCGCCAGCATTTCGTGATGGTCGCGGTGCTGTGCCGATGGCTGCGCGGCGCGCCTGCCGCCGGCGACGATGCGCTCGACGCGCGCTGGTTCGATCTCGCCGAACTCGATCGCGATGACTTGCCGATGAGCGCAGGCGTTCGCGACGTCGCGCGACGCGCGATCGAGCGTGCGGCGGCACTTGGTCACGTGCAGCGTCCGGTCAATACTTGAATGCGTGAAGCACCGCAGTCTTTCTCGCAGCGCTTGCGAGCGGCCCGATCGGGACCATGACAGTGCCGGCTACGCGCCGACGAACCTCCAATTACACATCAAAGATGGGCCAAGCCATGATCAGCATTCGCAAGTCCACTCCGGCCGACGGCGCACGCGTGCTGGATATCTGGCGCAACGCGGTCGACGCCACGCACCACTTCCTCAGCAACGACGACCGTCGCGCGATCGAATCCGAAGTCGTCGCGTTCCTGCCCGGTGCGCCGCTCGATCTCGCCGTCGACGATACCGGCCGCGCAATCGGCTTCATGTTGCTCGACGGTAGTCACATGGAAGCACTGTTCGTCGATCCCGCTCACCACGGCGCGGGTGTCGGGCGCCTGCTGGTGGAAGACGCGCTCAAGCGTTATCCCGACCTGTCGACCGACGTCAACGAGCAGAACGAATCGGCAGCGGGATTCTATGAACGGCTCGGCTTCGAGCGCACCGGGCGTTCGGCGATCGATGGGCAGGGGCGCACCTATCCGCTGATTCACCTGCGCTATCGCGCGGCACCACCCTCCTCGCCGCAGCACGCATAACCGTGTCCGGCGCGGGATAGCGCGCTGCCCTCCACGTCATGCGCTCCGAGCACGCGAACGCGGCGACCTGATACCAGGTCCGCTCCACGCATGCAGCATGCCGCATGCGGCCACGTGACGCGTCATGCATGACGCACCGGTACCACGCGCTCGCCCCTTGCACGGATGGTCGTTTCCCGGACTGAACGCGCCTGTCGCGGGCCGGGAGATGCTAACCTCTCGGCGACTCTAACGACACCGCGTGAAGCCACAGGATTCGAACATGCAAACCGTTGCGGTACTGGACTTCGAAACAACCGGACTTTCGCCGAATATGGGCGACCGAGCGACCGAAATCGCCGTCATCCTGCTCCGGGACGGTGAAATCGTCGACCGTTTCCAGAGCCTGATGAATGCAGGCAGACGCATACCGTCCGATGTCGTCGCGCTGACCGGCATCACGAACGAGATGATCGCAGCGGCGCCGCCGGCGTCGACCGTCATGAAGGAAGCCGCGGCGTTCGTCGGCAAGCATGCGGTCGTCGCTCACAACGCCGGTTTCGACAAACGGTTCTGGCAGTCAGAACTCGGGCTGCTTGGCGTGTCGGCCGAGCATGCGTTTGCGTGCACGATGCTCGTGGCGAGACGTATCTATCCGGACGCCCGGAGTCACCGCCTGTCGAGCCTGGTGGATATGCTGCGGTTGCCGAAATCGGGCCGTGCGCACCGGGCGATGGTCGATGCCGAGATGGCCGGACACCTGTGGTGCCGGCTGCAGCACGACATTGCGCGGACGTACGGACTGAATCGTATCGATCACGCGCTCATGACGCGTGTGCAGGCCACGGCGAAGGCGAAAGTGCCGACGTACCTGCGTTCGCTCGTGGGCGCACACGTGTGATGCATGCACGCATGCGCGTTAACGTAAAACGGCTTGGCAATCGCCAAGCCGTTTCTAGTCCGGGCCTGAGCCCGGGCAGCATGCAAACCGAATCGGCCGTCCGCTTCCGAACGCCGATTCAGCAACCAATACTCACTCCCACTCGATCGTCGCCGGCGGCTTGCCCGAGATGTCGTACACCACACGGTTGATCCCGCGCACCTCGTTGATGATCCGGTTCGACGCGCGGCCGAGCAGCGCATACGGCAGGTGCGCCCAGTGTGCGGTCATGAAGTCGGTCGTCTGCACCGCGCGCAGCGACGTCACGTAGTCGTACGTGCGGCCATCGCCCATCACGCCCACCGACTTCACCGGCAGGAACACCGCGAACGCCTGGCTCGTCAGGTCGTACCAGCTCTTGCCGACATCGGCTTCGCCGCACAGGCCGGCAGCCGCATCCTGCGCGGTCGCGGTCGTGTTGCGCAGTTCCTCGATGAAGATCGCGTCCGCGCGGCGCAGCAGGTCCGCGAACTCGCGCTTCACTTCGCCGAGAATCCGCACGCCGAGGCCCGGACCCGGGAACGGATGGCGGTACACCATCTCCGGCGGCAGGCCGAGCGCGACGCCCAGCTCGCGCACTTCGTCCTTGAACAGGTCGCGCAGCGGTTCGAGCAGCTTCAGACCGAGCGTTTCCGGCAGGCCGCCGACGTTGTGGTGGCTCTTGATCGTCGTCGCCTTCTTCGTCTTCGTGCCGCCCGATTCCACCACGTCCGGGTAGATCGTGCCCTGCGCGAGCCACTTCGCCTTCGACAGCTTCTGCGCCTCGGCCTGGAACACCTCGACGAACTCGCGGCCGATGATCTTGCGCTTCGCTTCCGGATCGGTCACGCCGGCCAGGTGGCCGAGGAACTGCTCGGACGCGTCGACGTGCACGACCTTCGCATGCAGGCGGCCCTCGAACATGTCGAGCACCATCTTGCCTTCGTTCAGGCGCAGCAGGCCGTGGTCGACGAACACGCAGGTAAGCTGGTCGCCGATCGCGCGATGGATCAGCGCAGCGGCGACGCTCGAATCGACACCGCCCGACAGGCCGAGAATCACTTCCTCGTCACCGACCTGCTCGCGGATCTTCGCGACGGCTTCCTCGATGTGGTTGCTCATGATCCAGTCGGGCTTCGCGCCGGCGATCTGCAGCACGAAGCGCTCGATGATCTGGCGGCCCTTCACCGTGTGCGTGACTTCCGGGTGGAACTGCACCGCGTAGTAGCCGCGCGCCTCGTCGGCCATGCCGGCAATCGGGCAGCTCGGCGTCGACGCCATCAGCGCGAAGCCCGGCGGCAGCTCGGCAACCTTGTCGCCGTGGCTCATCCAGACCTTCAGCATCCCGTGGCCTTCGTCCGTCTTGAAGTCCTCGATGCCGTCGAGCAGGCGCGTATGGCCGTGCGCGCGCATTTCCGCGTAACCGAATTCGCGGTGGTCGCTCCACTCGACCTTGCCGCCGAGCTGCACGGCCATCGTCTGCATGCCGTAGCAGATGCCAAGCACCGGCACGCCGAGATCCCACACGGCCTGCGGCGCGCGCAGCTGATGGTCTTCGTACGTGCTCGCGTGGCTGCCCGACAGGATCACCGCCTTCGGCGCGAACTCGCGGACGAAGTCGTCGGACACATCGTTCGGATGGATTTCGCAGTAGACGTGCGCTTCGCGCACGCGTCGCGCAATCAGTTGGGTGACTTGCGAACCGAAGTCGAGAATCAGGATTTTGTCGTGCATGGCTGCGGACGGGATGAAGAGAATAAGAAAAGCAGCGCATCATTTTCATCATGCGCTGCGTCAATAGCATGGACAGCGGCGTCGGGCGGAAGGCAGCACGCGCGACGCATGGCCGGTCAATCCTGCATCGGCGGGCGCTCGTCGAGTGCGACGGTGCCGGACGACGATGGGCCGGATGCGGCCGGTGACGACGATGCAGCGGACGCTGCGGGACGGCTGACGACGGGTTCGACACGCTGCGGTGCAGGTGACGACGCGGGCGCCATCGCCGGCTCGGCCGGACGCTGCGCAGGCGCGCGCGCCTCGAGCGCCTGCTCCCGCGCCTCGAGCGCCTGTTCCTTTTCGCGCCGGCGTACGGCCGATGCGAGTCGCACGCCGCCGAGGCCGAGCACGATCAGCGCGACGCCGGCCACGGCCGACAGCACGCGGCCGGCGGCCGCAAGCGCGGGACCGCTGACGGTACCGATCGACCAGACGATCGTCAGCGCGCCGGTCAGCCAATACACATGGCCGACCGAACGCGCGACCGGCGCCGTGAGATCCCCGTTGAACGCTGCATGAAACGCGAGCCACGCGAGCCCGAGCAACGCGATGCCGAACGCCTGGCCGAGCATCGCCGGCTGGACGTTCGCAAGCTGCAGCGCGTTGAAGAGCGACTGCCAGGGCGTCAGCACGAACAGCACGCCGAACGCCAGCAGCAGGACGGCATCGATGATCAGCACGGCTCGCAGCAGCGGTTTCATCGGCAATCAGTCCACGTGGTAGTTCGGCGCTTCCTTCGTGATCTGCACGTCGTGCACGTGCGACTCGCGCATGCCCGCCGCGGTGATCTGGACGAATTCGGCCTTGTCGTGCAGCTCGTCGATCGTCTTGCAGCCGCAGTAGCCCATGCTCGCGCGCACGCCGCCGACCAGCTGGAACAGGATCGCGTTGACCGAGCCCTTGTACGCGACACGCCCTTCGATGCCTTCCGGCACGAGCTTGTCGATGTTGGCCGAGTTGTCCTGGAAGTAGCGGTCTGCCGCGCCGTCCTTCATCGCACCGACGGAACCCATGCCGCGATACGACTTGTACTGGCGCCCCTGGTACAGGAACACGTCGCCCGGCGCCTCTTCGGTGCCCGCGAACATGCTGCCCATCATCACCGCGTTCGCGCCGGCCGCGAGGGCCTTCGACACGTCGCCCGAGAAGCGCACGCCGCCGTCGGCGATGCACGGCACGCCCGTGCCCTTCAGCGCTTCCGCGACGTTCGCGATCGCGCTGATCTGCGGCACGCCGACACCGGCAACGATCCGCGTCGTGCAGATCGAGCCCGGGCCGATACCGACCTTGACCGCATCCGCGCCGTATTCGACGAGCGCCTTCGCGGCGGCGGCCGTCGCGATGTTGCCGCCGATCACTTCGACGTGCGGGAAGTTCTGCTTGACCCAGCGAACGCGCTCGAGCACACCCTTGCTGTGGCCGTGCGCGGTATCGACGACGATCACGTCGACGCCGGCCTGCACCAGCAGCTCGACACGCTCTTCGTTGTCGGGACCGACGCCGACCGCCGCGCCTGCGCGCAGCTTGCCGTGTTCGTCCTTGCACGCGTCCGGGTGCTCGGTCTGCTTCGTGATGTCCTTGACGGTCATCAGGCCGCGCAGTTCGAACGCGTCGTTGACGACCAGCACGCGCTCGAGGCGGTGGCTGTGCATCAGCGCCTTCGCTTCGGCGAGCGGCGTGCCTTCCTTGACCGTGACGAGGCGCTCGCGCGGCGTCATGATCGACTTGACCGGCTCGTCGAGGCGGGTTTCGAAACGCAGGTCGCGGTTGGTGACGATGCCGACCAGCTGCGGGCCTTCGACGACCGGGAAGCCCGAGATGCCATGCTGGCGCGACAGCGCGATCACGTCGCGCACCTTCATTTGCGGCGGCACCGTGATCGGATCGCGGACGACGCCCGATTCGAAACGCTTGACCTTCGCGACCTCGCGGGCCTGTTCGGCCGGCGTGAGGTTCTTGTGGACGATACCGACGCCACCCTGCTGGGCCATCGCGATCGCAAGGCGACCTTCGGTGACCGTGTCCATCGCGGCGGACACGAGCGGCATGTTCAGGGAGATGTTGCGGGTCAGCTTGGTCTTGAGGCTGGTGTCGCGCGGGAGAACGTCGGAGAAGGCGGGAACGAGGAGCACGTCATCGAAAGTGAGTGCTTTTTGGATCAGACGCATGGCAAATCCTATGGGCGCAAAAGCGAATTATACGCGAAGCGCCGCGAATTTTCACAACACGAACAACGGCTTAGCCGGTTTCGGCCGTTCGGGGGCCGAATCGTTCGGATCGCCGTTCGGTTCGTTTTCGATCGCCTTTCGTTTCACCGCCGCATCGAGCCATTCGCGCAGCCGGCCGCGAAACGGCCCATCCGCCTGTTGCGGACGGGCCACGCGGCGGCGGCGGCGACGATGAAGCCCGGCCCGGCAACGGGCCGATCGGGCCCACCGTCCCGCCTCACGGCAGCCCGGCCGCGCGGGCGATCATCACCATGCCGCCGCCGACCGCGACGCAGCCGACGATCCGCGCGACCCGCCCGCCGGCCGGCGCCAGGCGCTCGGCGGCGATCGCAACCGTCACGACCGCCATCACGCACAGATCCATCATGCCGGCCGCCAGCGCGACCGCCATCAGGTTCCCGCAACACGCCACGCATCGGATGGCGGCTCGCACGCCGTGCCGCCATGCCGCACCGGCCTCCGCGTGCGGCGAATGCATGCAGATCGCCGCGTGCCGGCAGCACGTCAGCCGGCGCGCCTTCCATCCGGAGAATTGCAGGACGCCTGCGGCCAATACGACCGTGCCGGCCACGAACGGCATCGCGCGGCCGAGCACCGGCAGCCGTGCGGCAGCGCTCGTCAACGCGGCGCCGGCCGGAAACACGAGCGCGCCGACCGCCATCCACACGGCGAAATACCCGGCGCCCGCCCTTCGGCGTCGCGCCGATCTTCGCGACTTCCATCAGGCTGTCCCACAACCGCTTGCCGTCGACCTTGATCGACGTGTCGAAAGCTGCCCGCTTCACTGTTTCCGATACCGCGTTCATTCGTA